>CAZEQC010000026.1:0-43791 GCA_964514285.1 uncultured Anaerolineales bacterium
CCGACGCGAAGAGGATCCTGGCTCAAACCAATCAGCAAGATGCCCAACCCTCCCAAGATGTAGCAGGCCAAGGTCATGCTCTGGGACACCTGGGGGATAGGAAAGGTGGAAGAGGAGACAACAGCTGTCACCCCGATCAGGGTGGCAGCCATGAAGCTGAAGGCGGCGCGAGCTGAAATCCCCTCCCGTCGCCATCCCTCCAGACGAGCCGCAAACCAGTCACGAAGGGGGACAGCCTCCTCCGACCTCTGCGACCGGAGCAACGACTGCGCCTGCTGCTCCGTCAGGTAGAAGGTCAAGCAGATCACCCATCCAATCAACCCCTTCACCGCGGCCATCTCCACACGAGTGACCTGCGTCATGAGAAGCCCGACGAAGAAGTACTGCGTCGCGAGAGCGATGATATTCATCCTCCAGTCCTGGCTGACGACCAAGAGGGTAGCTGTGATGACGACGCCGACGACAGAGGGCAAGGCAGCCAAGAAGGCAGCCTGCGCCAGAAGACTGTCCAGTGTCGGCACAGCTTACCCCCCCACCGTCAGGACCCAGACGAGCAGCAGGATGCACGCCCAGAGCAAGGCCCCTCTGCCGCCCAGGACATCGTCCAAGACACGGAGAACCCCAAGCCCCCGCTCGATCGCCCCTATCAGAAGACTGTATACCCAATCTAGCAGCACGACGTCGTGAATCGCATAAAGCCACAAGGAGATCCGGGGGCGAAGGCTCGCATCCAACCAGGCCAGGCCCACACCAAGGGCCACCGCCCCGCCCCACAGCAGCCACCCCAGAGAGGGTGGCAGGGCGAGCAGAGACCCCAATGAGGAGGGAAACCTGACATCAAGACCAGAAGCCAACAGAGACGGCGCGACCCCGAATGCTATCAGAGGCCCAGCCAAACCAGCCAGGCCCAGGCCCCACGCGATCCGGCCGCCAAGCCCGCTGCTCCTCCATCCGTCAGAATCAGACCGTATGAGCCACCGGGTCAGAGCCGCCGCCAGCAGCAGGTGTCCAAAGAAGAGAGCGACGATCCAGCCCCAGCGAGCTCCTCTGACCAGGCTGTTCATCAAGGAAGCCTGGCCCACAAACCCCAACGTCAAAGGCGTGCCAATCAACGACAAGGCTCCGACAAAGGAGGGAATGCTCTGCGGCAACGTCGTCAGGCGCTGGATTTGACTTAGCGTAAATTCTCCCCCGGAGAAGAGAACGGCCGTCCCAAGCATCCATCCTGTGGCACCCAAGGTCATCAAGGGCACGATGCCCTCCTGGCTCATCCCCTCCTCGCCTCCCCAGAGAGAGAGCAGGACGGCAGCAAGGAGGAGTGAGCCGTTCGCCCCCATACTGATCCAGGCGCGTGATTCTCGAGACGAGCTTGCCGTCCACGCGAGAATGCCTCCCCCCACGACCGTAAGGAGGGCCAGCATAGCCGCCCAAGGGCCAAGGGGGAGCGCATAATCACTGGCTGAAGCAAGCCGAATCCACAAGCCCCATCCAAGGACGGGGCTGAGAAGCATAGCGCCAACGATGGGGGAGTCGGCGTCGACGTGCCGCGGGACTGAAAGATGAAGCGGATAGACCCCAAGGCGTAGAAGCCCGGCCAGCGTCCAATAATTCATCTTCACGCCAGCGGGGGGGATGAGCGCCCAGCGCACGGTGCCTATCCCTTCTCCGGCCACCAACACCCCAACCCAGAGCAGCAGGCTCGCGCTGGTTCCGAGGATCCAAACGCGAATAGCATCCTCTCTTCTACCCTCAACCGCGAGCCATCCCAGGACATAGGCCCCGTCATAGAGGGACCAGCACACCATCGTCGTGAATGGGTTGGCGGACCAGAGCACAGCAAGCCCGGCGGACAGCAGGATAAGCGGACCAGACACCGATTGGAACGAAAGCCCCCCCCTCGCTCCTGCCACCAGAAGAAGAGAAAGCAGAGACACCGAGAAACCCAGCCCCAAGGGCCAGAGCGTGGCATCCCAACGCACCCCCACAGCCGACTCCGCCAACAAAGTCGAGGTGAATTGAGGCCATACCAGCCGACTGCCTAGGTCACCCACGGAGACTATGAGAACGACCGAGAAGCCGACAGCGAGCAGCGAAGCACCGATGAGAGCGCGGATGTACCTCCGCTGGACGTCAAGCCGGTCGAGAAGATACGAGACCAGGGAAACAGCCCCTGCCGCAAGCAGAGGCAAGGCAACAGTGAAGATGAGGAGATCTACCATCACCAAGGGAGGGGATCAGGCCAGAAAATCGCGCAGCTTTCTTGCGTGAGCTGGATGCCGGAGCCGGCTAAGCGCTTGAACCTCGATCTGGCGGACCCGCTCCCGGGTCACCCCCAGCTTCTTGCCGACCTCCTCAAGCGTATACGTCTCCCCATCGACGAGGCCATAGCGCATCTGCAGAATGCGCACCTCGCGTGGGGGTAGATCCTCAAGCACATCCTGCAGCAGGTCACGCAGAATAGAGGAAGAGACGACATCAGATGGGGCTGCTGCCTCATCGTTCTCTATGAAATCGCCAAGCTCGCTGTCGCCTTCCTCGTCGATGGGCAACTCCAACGAAAGCGGTCGACGGGCAACCTGAAGCATATTCTCCACCTTCTCCGTGGCAAGATCCAGGGCAGAGGCCATCTCCTCGGGCGTCGGCTCCCGCCCCAGTTCCTGTGTGAGCCGGTGCGTGATCCGCAACAACTTGTTGATCTGATCGCCCATGTGCACGGGTATGCGAATGGTCCGGCTCTGGTCGGCAATGGCCCTGGTAACCGCTTGACGGATCCACCACGTCGCATAGGTCGAGAACTTGTTGCCCATGGTGTAGTCAAACTTCTTAGCGGCGCGGATGAGGCCGATGTTACCCTCTTGGATCAAGTCGATGAAAGGGACCCCACGCCCCATGTATTTCTTGGCCACGCTCACCACCAAGCGCGAATTGGCACGGACCAAGTGCTCCCGAGCGCTCAGGCCGTCGCGGGCCACAGCCTCCAGGTCGACCCGTTCCTTCCAGTCAAGGCCATCTGCCTTGAGCTTCGCGCGAGCTTCTTTGCCAGCTTCCATGCGCTTGGCAAGGGAAATCTCCTCCTCACGAGAAAGAAGAGGGACTTGGCCAATCTCTTTGAGGTACAAGCCAATAGAATCATCCACTCTAATGGCATCCAGTGGCGTTGCTTCATTGTCGCTACGGTTGCCATTCTGCTCCTGAGCTTCGGAGCCATCGGATGCTTCCGCATCTTTATCTTCAAGATCGCCGATCGCAATATTGGCTTCGATCAATGTGGCCAGGATATCCTCGATCTCATCCAAGCTCTCTTCAGCCTCAGGGAAAGCGGTTAGAATGTCATCGTAGGTGATATAATCTTGCTCGCTAGCCTTAACAAGCAGGTAAGCTTCACCGCTCAACCCCTCAAGTTCTGACGTTTGTTTCTCTTCCTTCTCCATCTCCACTCTATCACTCAGCATCGAAAGGCAAAACAACCAACAACGCAACTATGTTCGCTACTATACCACAACCTCATGCCGCTTGTCAACCCCCTTCGAACCGATGCTTGACATCCTTTTATGAGTGAGTGTAGTTGTTTTAGTATTTTCATTCACATACATGTTTATTGTATTGTCTCTTAGTCGTAGTAGTAGGTCGTTGGATATTGGGGATAAGTCACGTTGGATCCTGGACGAGCAGCATATGTGGGGAGATAACTGCATAACCTTGCCCAGATATAGCGGGACAGTGGTCCCATCTTGTTCACAGACTGGTGTGAATGAGTTTGTGAAAGATGGGGAAAGCGGCTTGAGATCGATAGAGGGGAGAGGAATAGAGGGTCACGAGGAGGAGAGTTATCCACAACCGCCCCCACTTATCCACAGAAAACGGGCACTTATCCACAGGTGTGGGGCCCTGGGCGAGTTTTTACTTCTCCGTCCCCCAGATATGGGGTACCAGCCCGAAGGTGGTGCCAAGGATGGACCTATGGGCTGTGGAAAAGGTTTGCATATGTGAATTGACGGAAACTCGAACAATGGTATAATCTGGCAACAAGCTAAAGACCTATGAAAAGACCGCGATCAGGAGGAGTAGGCGGGGCGAGCTGGCGAGCCATCGGTTGTGTCTAATCTACAAGGCGCAACGGGTGGAAAGAGAAGAGGGTCACCGGGTGCAAGCCCTCGCAGCATGGCGGTGAGTCGAGAGCACTGCCGCGATGGACGACAGTCCATGATCTAACCGCTGAACGTCGCCTGGGAGTTGGGGAGCCGATCCGGCAGGGCCGCGTAAGCTTCCCCGGGTTCGCCCGTTATAGCGAGGGCCCTTTGTTCCCAACGTGGACCGAGGGCCGCTGAGAGTGGTAGCAGTGGGTGCTGTATCCACGAACTGCCAAACCAAGGTGGTACCGCGAGAGTAGCTCCTTTCGTCCTTGGACGGAGGGAGCTTTTTGCTATCTAGAGCGCTTATTAGGAGTAGGGCAGATCTATTGAGCACAAGGAGAAGAGGACAATGACCGACGAGCTTGCTCGCGTGTACGATCCAGAGGAGCACGAAGAACGCCTTTATGAATGGTGGGAGGAGGAGGGGTACTTCCGCCCGGAGAAGCAGATTGAGCTGGGCGTGGCCTCACGGGAGGGACCCCGCTGGTGCATCACGATGCCGCCCCCCAACGTGACCGGGGCCCTTCACGTGGGGCACGCGATGGTGGCAGCGGTCGAGGATCTGATGACTCGATATCATCGGATGCGTGGCGAGGAGACGCTGTATCTGCCAGGGATGGACCACGCAGGGATTGCAACCCAGAACGTGGTGGAACGAGAGCTGGCCAAGAAAGGGATCTCTCGCCACGATCTGGGCCGAGAGAAGTTCGTGGAGCGAGCCTGGGAGTGGACGCGGATCCATCACGACCGCATTGCTGATCAGACGCGACGTCTGGGGGTCTCCTGCGACTGGACGAGAGAACGGTTTACTCTGGATGACGATCTCAGCTGGGCCGTGCGCACCGCCTTTGTGCGTCTGTATGAGAAAGGTCTCATCTACCAGGGCAGCTACTTGGTGAACTGGTGCCCACGGTGCGAGTCGGCCATCTCCGACCTGGAGGTGATCCCCGACGAACGGGAGAGTAAGTTGTGGCATATCCGCTATCCGGTCGTCAACGAGGACTGGGATGGGCCCCGGCATGCCTGGGGGAGCGGCAGATGGGCGGAGGGGGCGACGGCGTTCATTGAGATGGCGACCACGCGGCCGGAGACGATCTTGGGCGACACGGCGGTTGCCACGTCCCCGGACGATCCCCGCTGGCGGGATCTGGTCGACGAGACGGCGGTTTTGCCGGCCGTCGAACGGCGCATTCCCATCATCGCGGACGAGGCAGTGGATCCGGCCTTTGGGACTGGAGCGGTCAAGATTACGCCGGCCCATGATCCCACCGACAACGAGATCGGGATTCGGCACGATCTGCCGGTCGTCGACGTGTTGACGGATACGGCTGATATGAACGAGAAAGCTGGCCCGTACGCGGGACAGGGGCGCTTCGAGTGTCGCCGCAACATCGTCAAGGACTTCGAGAAGGAAGGTCTGCTGGTCAAGGTCGAGCCCTATCACCACGCCGTGGGGACGTGTGAGCGGTGTCACACTGACATTGAGCCGCGCGTCTCGACGCAGTGGTTCGTGAGGACGAAACCTCTGGCCGAGGCCGCCATGGAGGCCGTCCGTGAGGGAGAGACGGCCATCGTGCCTGAGCGAGAAGAAGAGCGTTTCTTCCACTGGATGGAGAACATCCGTGATTGGTGCATCAGCCGGCAGCTCTGGTGGGGGCACCGGATCCCGGTCTGGCACTGTGCCAACTGTGGGGAACATACCTCACAGATGACGGATCCCACGGCGTGCCCAGACTGCGGCAGCGAGGATCTCCATCAGGAGGAGGACGTGCTTGATACCTGGTTCTCCTCCGGGCTGTGGCCCTTCTCCACGTTGGGATGGCCGGATACGGAGGCGCGTGACTATCAGCGCTACTATCCGACCGACATGCGAGAGACGGCCTATGACATTCTCTTCTTCTGGGTGGCTCGGGAGATGATGCTGGGGATCGAGATGACGGGCGAGTCGCCATACAGCACTGTGTACCTGCACGGCCTGGTGCGCAACAAGGATGGCGATAAGATCAGCAAGTCGATGGAGGACATTGAGGCGTACGATCCGCTGAACATCATCGATAAGTACGGCACTGATGCCCTGCGCTACACGCTGATGACCAGCTCGACCCCGGGGATCGACATGAATCTCGACCCGCGGCGGTTGGAGGGTGCGCGCAACTTCACCAACAAGATCTGGCAGGCGGCAAGGTTTGTGTTGATGAACACGCCGGACTCGGGCGTGCCCGTCCTGGGCGAGGACGTCGCGGCGGACGATGAGAACTTGGAGCTGGCGGACCAGTGGATCCTCTCCAGGTTGAATCGCCTGATCCAAAGCGTCGAGCGGCTTTTCGAGAGCCACCAGTACGGCGAGGCTGGACGGCAGATCAACGACTTCCTGTGGAGCGAGTACTGCGATTGGTACATCGAGACCAGCAAGGTGCGGCTGTACGACGATGAGGTGGAGAACAGCGTCCCGGTGGCGATCTTGCTGCACGTACTGGAGACGTCTCTGCGTCTGCTTCATCCCTTCATGCCCTACGTCACCGAGGCGATCTGGCAGGCGCTGCCCGACGAGACGAAGGAAGGCCCGGCGCTGATCGTGGCTCGATGGCCAGAATCGGACGTCGCATTGCTGGATGACGAGGCTGAGGAGGATATGGCGCTGATGATGACGCTGATCCGCGGCATTCGCAATCGGCGGGCTGACTATCGCGTCACGCCTGGTAAGCGGATTCCCGCCATGATCGCCGCTGGTGATGCAGCCGCTACGTTGGAGAATCAACGGGCCGAGCTCTGTGCCCTGGCGAAGCTCGATTCTGAGCGGCTCGTCATCGAGGAGTCTCTGGAGCCACCGAGCCAGGCGGCCACCATCGTGGCGGGCAGAGCCACGTGCTACCTCCCGCTGGCGGAGATCGTGGATCTGGAGGAAGAGCGTGAGCGGCTGAGCGACGCCCTGGCTGATCTGGAAGGGCGGATTGGGCACAGCGAGGACCTGTTGGCGGGGCAGTTCGCGGAGCGGGCGCCCAAGCACGTCGTTCAGCGAGAGCGCGATAAGCTGGCCGAGCTGAAGACGGAGCGGGCCAAAGTGGAGCAGCGGTTAGAGGCTCTGAGTTAACGCAGGCCTGACGGAAGAGAAGCGTCCTCGAGGGTACGTCTCCACCGGGGACGCTTCTTCTTTTTTCAGCGCATAGGTTCTTTCAAGGCATAGGCCCTCCCGGAACGGGAGGTGAAGAGATCACGTCTTGATCCTGCGGTTAGCGCCTGCGGGGGATGACGATCCACAGAATGATGTACGGCACCAGGCCTGGCAGCCCCCCGGGGATCAGCAGGATGGCGAAGAGAAGACGGAACCACCAGGGGTTGAGCCCAAAGAAGACGCCCAACCCACCGCAGACCCCGGCGACGATGCCGTTCTGCCGCCGCAGCTTATTCCTCTCAGTCACTGTCTTCCACTCTCCTTCTGCTTTTCACGAACTCAATCTGCTTACTACCATAGATACGCAACAGCCGCCAAGAAGTTGCAGCGCAGAGCCCCGGGCTTGGGGAGGCGGAGAGAGCTTCAGTAGATCCAAGACTGTTGTCAGGGGATTGTGGTCGACACCGTCACTCGAAGCCCCCGCTACAGACCTGGATCGCCAGATCCAAGCTGAGCAAATGGGGTCTGGTGACGACTCTGAGGCGTTACTCGGTCGCTGGCGTTTGTCTATTGGCTTCTCGCGCTATTTTGAGGTAGTCCTCGCGCGCGTGTTGTAGAAAGTCCGTGATCTCGTAGCTATCCCCAGTCGGCATCTGTTCGGTCTCCCGGAGACAGACGTAGAATCTGTTGAGAGAGGCCACATGGGACTTGACGACCTCGATGGGGTCCCCCTTCACTTCGTGGAGGATCCAATCGGCCAGGAAATCGTCCACATCTTCCAGATCGGCCTCATCGGCGGGGCACGGAGTCGCCAGAGCGCCTCCTTCGTCGGTCAGGTAGCGATGGGCGAAACGCTCGAGGTTGTCAATGTGCATCTGAATCGTTCTGCCCGAGAGGGCCTGGTTGCGCAGCCAGTCCTCAAACAGATCCAAGAGCTCAACGTTGCGGTCTTTTGCCCGAGCGGTCTCCGCCTCGATAATCATCTCATCGGTGGGGAAGACCTCGAAGCCAGGGACTGGGTAGCGGAGGTGGATTCGGTCCTCGCCGCTGGCCGTGGTGATCTGCAGTGTCTTCTCAACCGGTTGTGGGAATCCCTCGACGGCCTTCATATGGTCTTGAACGAAGTGCGGAATCCCCCGCAGCGCTGCCTCGAGACGGAGGATGTCCGACTTGTCAGGGCGAGTGGGTCGTTCTGAAAGACCGACCTGGAAAGGAAACGGATAGGCGTCATTCCCGGCTATGGGCAGGTCGTGGGCCTCTATCGCGTCCAAGTCGTCAAACGGGGCCTCAATGGCCTCGCCGAAGAGGAGAACGGTCCAATCCTCCTGCCCCATCAACTGATCGAGTGGTTTCCCGGCATAGGTCTTCCGTAAGATGTCCGTTGAGTCGTAGATTGCCAGGCCGTAGGCCTCTCCTCCATAGCCCATCACAACTGCGTAGCGGGGTTGGCTATCGACGGGATAGCGTATCTCGAGAGGATTACCGTCGTCGATCCAGCGCCAAGGTGCTTCACGGTAGAAGAACGCGGCTGCTTCGAACAACCTCTTGACCAGAAAGGGTGTGACGCCGGGCGCCTCAAGCAGGCCAGGGATCGGGTCTTTGTCACCCAGGGCCCGACTGAGAGCCTGTAGCGCCTCCTCTGCCTCGCGGAGGGCGTGGCACACCCTGCAATTCACACCGATCTTCTTCAGTTCTGGAGCCAGCGCCTTGACCAGATCTGCATCGTCTACGTAGATTGTGGAGGGACGACGTTTTCCTCCTGATCCAGGCATAGGATGACACATCGCCTTCGCCAGAGAATTGATGACTTCGAGAGGGCCTGGTTCCGATTCAACGATCTCTGAACCAAGGACCCAGCCGTGCCGGGAGACCGTCAGGACGATCCAGGGGCGATATGGGGCGCGATTCGGGGGTGTGATCCAGGTCCGTGCCCGTCGAACGGCGCATTCCCACCGCTCATCTATTTGACGCAAGTCAGCAGCCTTCTCCATCGGCACGTGATCGGGCCGCCCGAACGAGAGCAGTCGCCCTCCTAGGCCAGTCAACCAATCTATTGGACTTCTTTTCATATGGTCCCTCCATTGCCAAGTATACCACGCTTCGCCGGTTAGGGAAGCGCTTCGGATTTGGCTTATATCAACATTTGTGGTAGACTCGTCGCGTCCTCTAGTAGTAGGTGTCGAGAATCAACGTGGCGGCATACGATGACTCAAGAACACTCGATTCATACCGTTGGTCACAGCGATCATACGACGGCGGCATTCGTCGAACTGCTGCGAAAGCACGACATCACGCTGGTGGCGGACGCACGGAGCCAGCCTTACAGTCGCTGGGCCTCACACTTCAACCGCGAGACGCTGGCGAGCGACCTGGAAGAAGCAGGTATCGGCTACCGGTTCATGGGCGATGCTCTTGGTGGACGTCCCTCGGATCCGGCGCTCTACGCGGCGGGACGGCCTGACTACGAGCGAATGGAGCAGACAGACGCCTACCGGGGCGGGATTGAACGCCTGCTCGATCTGGCGCGCGACGAGCGTGTCGCTGTGATGTGCAGCGAGGGCGACTATCAGCAGTGCCACCGCCACCTGCTCATCACTCAGACCCTGCTGAAGCGCGGCGTTCGTGTGTGCCACATCAAGCCGGATGGGCGCACTGTCGAAGCGGAACGGACGCCGGAGCAACTCTCCCTGTTCTAATCGCAGACAGGACCACGATTTCACGAGAGGTAAGCTAACAAGGACCCCGGCTCGTTCCTGCTCGGGCTTGTGTTTGTGAGGTGGTGCCCATGAAGTGTGTCTACACCATCGGTTACCGACGGAAGCCGCTCTCCACGTTCATCAACCAGCTGCGCGACGCCGGCGTGGACGTGGTGATCGACATACGCTTGCGCAATACGTCCCATCTGCTCGGCTACACCAAACAGGCTACGCTGGACTTCCTCCTGCGCGAGGGGTTCGGCATTGCCTATGAGCATCATCCTGAACTGGCGCCCACGCCAGAGATCCTGGACACCTATCGCGATGATGGGGACTGGATGGCCTACGAGGCTCGGTTTCTCCCACTTCTGGAGGAGCGCGGAGCTGAGGAAGTTGGCCGGGCGATCGTGGCTCGTTATGACAGGCCGTGTCTTCTCTGTTCCGAGTCTACGGCGGAGCGCTGCCATCGGCGGCTGGTGGGGGCGTACTGGCGCGATCATCTGCCGGGGCTGCGCTTAGTGCATCTGTAGGGGGTGTGCCTATGCCACGGCAAGAAGTGCTTATCTTGGCGATGACCAAGATGCTCAGCGGCATCTGTACAGCCGGCTTCACCCGGGATCCTGCTCCGGTGACCGGCCTGCGATGGGTGCGACCGGTGCGCGACTTCTGTACGGTTCAGCGTGGTGATATGACCGACGGCGAGGGGCGCCTGGTGCAATGCTGCGACGTCGTCGAGTTGAACCTGATTGAGCCGCGGCCGGATCCGCCGCACGTGGAAGACTGGCTGGTCGATTTTGTCCATCAGCGGCCACGCATCCTCCGTCGCTTGGAGGGCGAGAGGCGAGCGCGGCTCTTCGCCAAGTACGTCGACCAAGCGCCTGGGGACGTGCTGATCCATCAGACCCGCTCGCTCTGTCTCGTGAAACCGGACCACGTGTGGGCTCGTTTCGCGTTGGACGACTACTCTGGCAAATACGAGGCCCGTATGGGGTTTGTGTTGGGTGACGAGGTCGATCATCCTCGGGCTGTCAGTCGACGTGGCGTCGCGGTAACGGATCTGAAGTGGCGGGCCTTGGGGCGCTCCTGGTTGGGAGACAAAGGAGGCACCCTGACGCTGGATCACGAGACGCTGTTTGACCGCCTCGGTGTGGAGGATCTCTACCTGGCGGTAGGTCTGAGTCGGAGCTGGCGGGACGAATACTGGCCTCTGGTGGTGGGCGTTCACGTCGTGCCGGACTACGAGTCAGGGATGGAGCCAGGATGCTTGTAGAGTTATGGCACGAGTGAAGAAGAGGTATAGAGTAGCCAAGTAGCGCACAGGAGCTGACATGGAAGAGACGATGAGCAAGGCGGTCTCCATACTTCAAGAAGTGGGCTTGACTATGGACCAGATTCGTCAATTCAAGGGCCGTGATCGCCGCTTTCTCAACTTTCTGCTCCGTTGGGAGCGGTTCGATGCACTACACACGTGCCTAGATGTGCTGATTCCTCTCAATCCGACGCACGTGTCGTTGCGCGATTTGCGGGCGAGGGCCCTCCTCGCGCAAGGTCGACTCGACGAGGCTTTGAGCGTGATGGATGACCGCTTGCAGCGAAGGGAGTCGTCGGTCGCCCGCGCGCTTCTGGCGCGCATCTACCTGGCTTCCGGCGACCTGAAGGCTGCCCAACGGACTGCTGAGGCGTTGGTCTCCGAGCGGGATGAAAGCTCAATGGCCTGGAATCTGCTGGGCGAGGTTGCGTTGGCTCGCGGTGACGAGGAAGCGGCGCTATCCGCCTATCGATACTTGCATCATCTCTATCCCAATAGCCGCGCCTATCTTCTGGGAATGACTGACCTATACGCTCGGCGCGGTGACTTGGTGACCGCTAGTGGCTACGCGGTGCGACTGCTCCGACTGGCCGACGATGGGAACCCCCTCTCCGTCCCCTACCTACGCCGTTTGCGTGACTACTTCCAGACCAGTGGTGAGACTACGCGTGTGGTTGAGATGGAGACTGAGCTCAAGCGCCGCTATGCCGACGAGCTGGCCGAGCTTCGGGAGCGTTTTGCGCCGGCTCGCGAACCTCGCGTGGCACCTGAACCAGAGGCCCCTCAGCCTGAGCCTCACGTTCCGGCGGAGCCGCTCCCCTCCTTCGACGACGTGCCCGTCTCCGACGAGGAACGGCAGGCGATCAGCGATGCCGTCCGGCAGGTCTTCGGCTTTGATTCCCTCTTGCCGGGTCAGCTGGAGACGATGGCCTGTGTCCTGCGCGGTGAGGACGTCCTGACCATCCTTCCTACCGGTGGGGGGAAGTCGCTCTGCTACCAGCTCCCGGCTCTGCTGGTGGAGAGGGATGATCAGGAACGAGCTGAAGGAAGGACCACGCTGGTCATATCCCCTTTGATCGCGCTGATGAAGGACCAGGTCGATTCACTGCCGCGGAAGGTGCGGCGGCGGGCGACGACGATCAACAGCTCCCTCGATGGTGATGCGCTGCGACGCCGTGTGGCCAATATGGCCAATGGCGCCTACCGGCTGGTCTACGCTGCTCCCGAGCGGCTGCGTCAGCCTCCGTTCCTTCACGCGCTGCGCTGTGCCGGCGTGGAGCGCCTGGTCGTCGACGAGGCGCACTGCGTCAGTATGTGGGGACACGACTTCCGGCCAGACTACCTGATCATCGGTCGAACCAGGGCGTCGCTGGGCGATCCGCCCCTCCTGGCTATGACGGCCACGGCCCCGACGCGGGTACGACGGGATATCCTGGAGCGGCTGCGGAGCCCGCAAGACTCAGCAGCTGGTCCGTCCGTCGTCGCCGGCGACCTGACCCGCCTGAACCTCCAGCTGGAGGTCTTCAAGGCCCGTGACAACGATGATAAGCTGCAGTATCTGCTGTCCTTCTGCAAGGCTGAGCCGGGCAGCGGCATCGTCTACGCCGACACCCGCGCTCGCTGTGAGAGGCTGGCGGCGCTGCTCCGCGGACACGAGGTGAACGCGGCCCATTATCACGCCGGGATCGCGGATCGACACAGGGTTCAGGATGACTTTATGAGCGGCCGCACCCGGGTCGTGGTGGCCACCATTGCCTTCGGCCTGGGTATCGACAAGCCAGACATTCGCTTCATTGTCCATTTCTTCCCTCCAGCGTCGTTGGAGGCCTACTATCAGGAGGCTGGGCGGGCCGGGCGTGACGGACTGCCCGCCCGCTGCGTGCTGATGATGTCCGCATATGACAAAGGGGTTATGACCCAGCGGGTGCGTCGGAACACGCTTTCAGTGGTGTTCCTGCGCGAGGTCTACGCGGCGGCGAAGCGGCGCTTGAATGGACGATCGGCGGGACGGGTGGTGATGGCCGATCTGGAACGCGACCTGCGGACGGACGGAACCCGGGTGCGGGTGGCGCTGAGCCTCTTGGAGGAGGCCGAGCTCCTGCGGCGCGGACCAGATCTGCCGCGGGCGGCTCAGGTCCGCCTCTCAGCCATCTGCCGTGACGGGGCACTGCCCGATGACGTGGAGGCCTTCCGTCGGGCCGCCCGCCTCCGTCCCGAGCAGTGGCTGACGGTGGATCTGGCCGAGGTCGCGCCGAAGGCCGGCATCAAGATGGAGGAGGTCGAGCAGAAGGTGCTGACCTGGGAGGATGCCGGCTGGCTGCTGTATCGACCGGCAGGACGCGATCTGCTGTTGGAGCTGCGACCGGCGCCGGAGGATGCCTCCGAGCGGGTGGAGGAGCTGTTGGAGCGACACGAGACGGTGCAGGTTCAGTGCGCAGATGAGATCGCGGCGTACGCCGACACCAGGCGCTGCCGTCACGGCCACATTAACGCCTACCTGGGTGGACGCGCCATCGAACGATGTGGGGCCTGTGATAATTGTGTGGCGGTGCCTCCCCCGCCGGATCCCGGCTTGCCGGATGAACGGGCGCAGTTGCTGACCGTCCTCCGGTGTGTGGCGAACGCGCCGTGGAGTTGGGGGCGTCGTACCCTGATGCGTATCTTGCGCGGGGACGACGAGGCGCGGCATGGGAGGCGTTCTCTGCGCGAGGAGGCCTGTGCCCAGGCTGAGTTTGGGTCGCTGGCCTTTCGGTCCAAGACAGCTGTGAAGAAGATGATGGACAGATTGGAGGAAGCTGGCTTCTTGGAGCCGCGTCGGCTCAAGCACGGCGGCATCGTGCTGGAGCTGACGGCTAGAGGGAAGGCCGCGCTGCAGGATCCAGGTGTTCTCGCCAAGCTGGCTAACTCAAGGCCCATGCCGAGGCAGGAGACATCCTCTCCAAGGGCGTCAGTGGGGAAAGAGGAGGCATTGGACGAGGACGAGGATTTGTTCGCGGCGTTGCGGACGTGGCGGTTGGAGCAGGCACGGGAGCAAGAGGTCCCGGCATTCGTCGTCTTTCACGACAGCCACCTGCGGGCCATCGCTGCAAAGAAACCGACCACGCTGGAGGCGTTACTAGAGGTGAAGGGGGTCGGGTCACGCAAGCTCGAGGTATATGGGACTGCGATCGTAGCGATGGTTCGAGAGCACTCAGAAGGTGCGGGCGAGTGAGAGGACCGTGATTCTGTGTTGAACCATGAGGTGACTGATCCGACCTACGACGTGGTCGGCGAACTAAGCCGCTTTGACGAGCGGGACAACGTCTTCTCCCGTGAGCGATTGGTCCCCGGCAGCGCTGAGGAGCGGGCCTATCACGCTGCCCATCCCGAGTTGGTGGAGATCGATCGCCGCATCGCCATGTTCGTCGAGGCTGTGGGGCAGGGGGATGAGAGGGTTTCGCCGAGGGATGCCTTTCTCTACAACGCCACCTTCGATCCAATCGCCGGTCTGGCCCTTCCGGACGTGGTGGACGGAGAGGAGTCGGCTCCACCGGTGGAAGCCGATCCCGCCGCGATGGCGAGCCGCATCAAGGTGATGGCTCGTCGCTTGGGCGCGGACGACGTGCGCATTGGCCCCCTCAATCCGGCGTGGGTCTACAGCCACCGCGGCACGCCGCCCTTCTTCTCTGGCCATGAGGCCAACCCTCCCCACTTCAGTGGTCCTCCTGAGGGGTATCGTGACCTGCAGTACGGCGATCCTGTCGAGATCTCGCATGGCTATGCTATCTCGCTGGCCTTTTCACAGGACCTCAGCCTCGTCCGGACCGGTGGAACACCATTCTCTGATTTCGAGTTGGGACGGGTCTATGGGGTGAGCGCATTGGTCGCGACGCAGCTGGCGTCCTACATTCGGGCGCTGGGTTGGCCCGCTCGAGCCCATCACCTGCGTAACTACGGCGTGCTGGTCGTGCCCGTGGCGGTCGACGCGGGACTGGGAGAGCTGGGGCGATGCGGTTATCTGATCCATCCCCGGCTGGGCGCCAATCTGCGCTTGGCCTGCGTCACCACGGATCTTCCGTTGATGTATGACGCCCCGGTTGACCTGCGGGTTCAGCACTTCTGCGAGACCTGCTTGAAGTGCGCTACTAACTGTCCGGCGGGGGCGATCTCTCAGGGAGGGAGGGTGGTGGTGCGAGGCGTACGCAAGTGGCAGGTCGATCCGGAGAAGTGCCTGCTCTACTGGGGCCATCTTGGGTCTGCCTGCACCATCTGTCAGGCGGTCTGTCCGTGGTCGAAGCCGCCCACGCTTCCTCACCGCCTGGTGGCACAGATCGCTTTCAACGTTCCCGCTGCCCACCGTCTCCTCGTCTGGGGCGACGATCTGGTCTACGGCAGAGACTTTCGCCCGGCAGCGCCGCCAACCTGGTGAAGTTCTTCAAAGAAGCCGTTGACAGCGCTGATTTCCTATGATATACTGACTGTCAGTCAGTTACTGACCCTCGGTTATCAAGGAGAGCGCGAGAGTGACCACCAGGGCGCGTCGCGAGCGCGAGAAGCGGGAGCGCCGGCGATCCCTCCTTCAAGCAGCTCGGGAGACGTTCTTCGAGAACGGATTCCACCATGCCACGGTGGATAGTGTGGCTCAGCGAGCCGAGGTCAGCAAAGGGACAGTCTATCTCTACTTCGAGAGCAAGGAGGCCCTCCTTGCTCATCTGCTTCTAGATGGCCTCGAAGACCTGGTCGCCGAGTTGGATCGGACGTACTCAGCGGCGGAGGATCTCCCCGCCGACAAACAACTGGCGGCCCTTGCGAGAGCCTATCTGAACTTCTTCTGTGAAGCTCCTCAGTATTTCCCCTTCCTGATGGCCATGGATCGTGGACGGTTTCAGGAAGCGATTCCTGCGGCGATCTATCAGGAGATTCTGGAGGCAAGCCTGGAAGGGCTGATGTTGGCCGTCCGAGTCGTTGATCTCGGATGTCGGGAGGGACTGTTCACGTGTGGTGACGCACAGAGGGATGCCTGTGTCTTCTGGGCCTCGCTGAACGGCGTGTTGCAGCTGATGGAACACCCACTGCGACGGGAAATGGTGGGCGTGGAGGAGGAGGTACTTTACGAGGCGATCATCGATACCTTGATCAGGGGGTTGAAGGCTGCTCCTGCACGAGAAGGAGGTCCCTCAGAGGGACAGATCTGATTGGCATCGCCCCCTTGGCCTATGAGTAAGTTGGTCCTGAGTTCAAATCTATCAGATTGACACGATGAGGAGGTTAGCATGAAAGATGTGGTGATCGTCAGCGGGTGCCGCACGGCGATCGGCAAGCACGGCGGGGTCTTCCGCGACATCCCCGCCCAGAACCTGGCCGCGACGGTGCTTGAAGAAGCGGTCAAGAGAGCGGACGTTGACCCAGGTATCATTGATGACGTCATCGTCGGCTGTATCGGCCAGCAGAGCGACGCGCCGAACGTCGGTCGCGTCGCGGCGTTGATGGCTGGCATTCCCGTGAACGTGCCTGGGTGCACCATTCAGCGCAACTGTGTGTCTGGCACGATGTCGATCAGTATGGCCTACCAGGCCATTCAAGCAGGCGACGGCGACGTGTTCCTCTGTGGCGGCACAGAGAGCATGTCGACAGCGCCCTACGTGGTGCGAGGGGCTCGCTGGGGCCTCAAGCTGCGGCACGATACGTTCATCGACACCCTCTGGGAGGGGCTTACGGATCCCGTCTGCGGCGAGGTCATGGGGCGAACGGCTGAGAACCTGGCGATGATGTACGACATCAGCCAGGAGGAGCAAGACGAGTACGCCGTGAAGAGCCATCAGAAGGCCTTCCGATCTACCCGTATGGGAAAGTTCCGGGACGAGATCGTCCCCTTCCGGGTGATCAAGCGGGTGGCCGGAAAGGAGGTCGCTCACGAGGACATCGTGGAGGATGAGTGCATCAATCCGGGCCTGACAGTGCAGAAGGCGGCTCTCTACCCCACAGTATTCAAGAAGGGTGGCTCGGTGACGCCAGCGAACGCCTGTCCTATCTCTGATGGCGCCGCAGCTGTGGTGGTGATGTCGGCCGAGAAGGCCGAAGCGTTGGGCGTGGAGCCACTGTGCAAGATTCGGAGTTACGCCTATGCCGCCGTTCCCCCGGACATCATGGGGATTGGCCCAGCATACGCCGCGCCGATGGCCCTGGAGCGAGCGGGGCTTACGCTGAGCGACATCGATCTGATCGAGCTGAACGAGGCCTTTGCCGCTCAGGTCCTGGCCGTGGGTAGAGAGCTGGAGGACCGGGGATGGGACTGGGATAGGGTCAACGTCAATGGCGGTGCGATTGCGTTGGGGCATCCCGTAGGCTGCACAGGAACGCGGTTCGTGGTCACATTGCTCTATGAGATGATCAAGCAGGATGTTCCGCTGGGGCTTGCCACGGCCTGCGTCGGCGGCGGCCAGGGCGGCGCGATGATCATCGAGCGTGAGGGATAAGGAGGCACAGCGATGGCAGACATCTCCATTTGGCAGGACCGAGCTGCAAGGCAGGCATTCATTGACCAGGGTAAAGACGTATTCGAGGGGATCAAGGGGGAACTAGAGGGGCTGGAGGGAGCGACGGTCGTAGCGATCGAGCCCCAGAGCGGGGACTACTTCGTAGGGGAGACCCTCGGGCAGGCCAATCGAGCCGCGTTTGAGCGCTATCCTGACCAGTGGGTCTATTTTGTCCGCGTCGACAATGCGACGGCGGCCATCCCCCTGCCAACGTGGTGACGCTGGTCGGCTGATCAGCCAGATAGGCAGCGGAGGGCCTGAGGCCTTCCCTAGCTCTGGGTCGGCCTGCAGGCCTGATGACGTGATTGCGTCTCGACACATGAGGGAAGTCATATCTAACGGGAGGTGACGAATGTACATCTTCAAAGCGGGCGTCGTCGGCGCCGGTACGATGGGTGGCGAGATCGCCCAGGTGATCACCTACGCCGGTTTGCCGGTGGTCATGAAAGATATCGACCAGGAGATGCTCGACAGCGGCATGGAGCAGATTCGGTCGATCTACCAGCGTCGAGTCGACAAGGGCAAGATGAGTGCTGGCGACATGGCGTCGAAGCTCGACCTGGTAACGCCGACGCTCTCGTACGACGCGTTCAGTGACGTGGATATCGTGATTGAGGCTGTGCCGGAGAAGATGGCCATCAAGAAACAGGTCTTCCAAGAGCTAGAGGAGGCTTGCCCGGAGCAGACCATCTTCGCCAGCAACACCTCGGCGCTCTCCATCTCCGAGATGGCGGCTGCGACCGGCAAGCCCCACAAGGTCATCGGCATGCACTTCTTCAACCCGGCGCACGTGATGAAGCTGGTTGAGGTGATCCCAGGCCTTGATACCGGGCGCGAGACGCAGGATGACGTGGTGATGTTCACGGAGACGTTGCGCAAGATCCCGGTGGTGGTCCAGGAGTGCCCCGGCTTCCTGGTCAACCGACTGCTGATGCCCTACTTGAACGAGGCAACGCTGGCGCTGGAGGAGGGCGCGGCCACGGCCACGGAGATTGACAAGGCTGTGGTGGCGTGGGGCATGCCGATGGGGCCCTTCACGCTGATGGATATGCTGGGCATCGACGTCTGCGCCGACGTTGGCGAATACCTCTACTCTGAATACGGGGAGCGGATGACGCCTGCTCGTCTCTTTGAGAAGCTGCTGGCGGCTGGACGCCTGGGCGAGAAGAGCAGCGCGGGCTTCTATGATCATCCCGGAGGTGAATCCGAGGAGGTTCAGGAGATGATCGAAGACCTCCAGGCAGCGGGGGAGGTTGATACAGGCACCTCGTTCAGTGTCGAGCGCGTCATGTATCCGTTGATCAATGAGGCTGCGCAATGTGTGTTGGAGAATGTGTCGACTATGACGGACATCGACATGGCTATGGTCGCCGGCACCGGGATGACCTATGAGGATGAGCGGATCGGGCCTCTGGTCGTCGCCGACCGGATCGGCCTGGATGAGATTGTGGAGGAGCTGAGACGTCTGGAGGAGGCGTTTGGCCCTCGCTTCCGACCGGCGCGTCCTCTCCGATTGCGCGTCCGTGCCGGGCACCTCGGCGTGAAGAGTGGCAAAGGCTTCTACGAACATACATAGGAGGAAGACAATGGCCGAATGGCAGAACATCCGAATTGAGGTTGAGGACCGTATCGGCTTGCTAACCATCGACCACCCGCCGGTCAACTCCTTCAACGCTCAGGTGGTGACCGAGCTTGACGAGGCTGTGGATGAGCTGATGGCCGATGATGAGGTAAAGGCTGTGGTCGTCACGGGCGGTGGGACAAACGCGTTCGTCGCTGGTGCCGACATCCCAGAGATCAAGGCCCTTATCGAGAACCCCGACGACGGGTATGCGGAGGCACGGGCTTTCATTGAACGGGGACAAGGCGTCCATCTCAAGATCGAGAGGGCCAAGAAGCCCGTCATTGCGGCTATTAACGGCTTCTGCCTGGGCGGTGGGTTGGAGCTGGCGATGGCTTGTCACATGCGCATCTGCTCCGACCGCGCCCGCCTTGGACAGCCGGAGATGAACCTGGGGCTGATCCCCGGCTGGGGTGGCACCCAGCGATTGCCACGGATCGTGGGCAAGGGGAAGGCCCTGGAGATGATCCTCACCGGCGACATGATCACGGCCCAGGAGGCCTACCGCATCGGCTTGGTGAACAAGGTGGTGCCGGCCGGCGCGATCCTCAAGGAGGCCCGCGGCCTGGCTCGCAAAATCGTCTCCAAGTCCAAGTTCCCGGTCGCCGCTACGCTACGGGCGGTTACCGAAGGGCTGGAGATCAGCGTGGAAGAGGGCTTGGAGATCGAGAAGGAGCAGTTCGTCGGTCTGGCCGACACCGAGGATATCCGCGAGGGCGTCAGCGCCTTCTTGGAGAAGAGACAGCCGGAGTTCAAGGATCAATAGGCTGACTGGAGACCTATGAGCCTGGCACCTGCTCGTCCACCAACTCACAGGGCTCCCAGCTTGGATTATCCTGCGGCAGAATCGGGTGATGATGTCCTAGCTCACACCGGACCCTTTCATCGCGCTCACGTCGTCATTCGTCGAAGCCAGCTACGAAGCAGGTCATCGAGTGGACATCAGACTCGTTACTGCGGTGCTCCGGCCCCTCATCGTCGCATCATCGCCGCGCCTGGGGCCGGAGCACCTATCGCCATTCAGTAAGCTGAGCCATCAGCAGGAGGACTAGCGATGGATTTTGCGCTCAGTGAAGAACAACGAATGTTCCGCGCTATGTTCGAGGAATTCTCCACGAACGAGATCGCACCGGTCGCGGAGGAGATGGATCACGAGGAGGACCCTCCTCTCAAAGTGCTTCAGAAGGCGGCTCGCCAAGGTTTCTTGGGAGCGACGCTCCCGGAGGGCTTCTTCGGCGCGGCACTCGATTTCATCAGCTACGCCTTGCTCATCGAAGCTCTGGCCAGGGACTGCATGTCGATCGCGGTGATGCTGGGAACGCACGTCAGTATGGTGGAGATGTCGATCCTGGAACACGGCAACGAGGTGCAGAAAGAGACCTATCTACCGATGCTGGCGACCGGGGAGGGAGGGCCCTCCAGCGTCAGTCTCGGCGCCTTCGCGCTGACTGAGCCTGACGCTGGCACGAACGCGAAGGCCATCCAGACGAAGGCGGCTCCGGACGGGGAGTCCTATGTCCTCGATGGGGTCAAGTCCTGGGTCGCCAACGGCGAGATTGGCAGTCTGTTTCTGCTCTTTGCCCAGGCCCCCGGTGGTATGACGGCCTTCCTGGTCCCTGCCGATACGGCCGGGCTGACGGTCGGCTACCGCGAGCCTACGCTTGGCCTCCGGAATGTGCCCTTGAACACGCTCTACGTGGAGGCGTGCTCCGTCCCCGCGGCCAATCGGCTCGGTGCTGAGGGCGATGGTTGGGCGATTGCGGAGGGGGCACGAGGACGGATGGCGATCACTCTGGGGGCAGCAGCGCTCGGCCTCGCCGACGATAGCATAGGCGTGGCCACGCAGTTTGCGAGCGAGCGCGTTCAGTTTGGGGTGCCCATCGCCGAGAAACAGGCCATCCAGAACTACGTAGCCGAAAGCACCGCTGAGGTCGAGGCGCTGCGCTACCTGGTCTATCACGGTGCCTGGCAGGCCGATCGAGGGGACGACCTGGGCTTCCGTGCCTCGGTGGTCAAGGCGTTTGCCGCTCGGGTCGCCCGGCGTGTGACCGATCGAATGGTCCAGGTGATGGGGGGGTACGGTTACATGGAGGACTACCCGTTGGCTCGAAAGTACCGCGATGCCCGCGCCTTGGGCATCATCGGTGGACCGACCGAGTTGCACAACGTGCGCATTGCTGAGGAGATCTTCGCCGAGTGCGAGGTCGAGGTTACACCGTGAGGAGGTAGTTATGGATTTCACGTTTTCTCCTGAACACGAAGCTCTGCGACGCATGATCCGAGAGTTTGCGGAGAGAGAGATCGCTCCCATCGCTGCTGAACTTGACCGCGAACACCGGGTGCCGCTGGACCTTATGCGCAGACTTGGTGAAGTCGGTCTTCTCGGGGTCTGTTTCCCCCAGGCCTATGGAGGCATGGGGGCCGGCGAGATGGGGTACTGCATCCTCATGGAGGAGCTGGGGCGGGTCTGTACCTCGACGGCGACGAACGTTGGGGCGCACATCGGAATCGGTGCCATGGCCATTCACCTCGACGGCAACGAGGAGCAGCGGCGCAAGTATCTCGTACCGTTGGCGCGCGGTGAGAAGTTCGCGGCTTTTGGGCTCACCGAATCGAATGCTGGCTCGGATGCGGCCAATATCAACACGCGTGCCGTTCGCGACGGCAACGAGTGGATCATCAACGGGGGCAAGATCTACATCACCAATGGTGGCTATGCGGACGTCATCATTATCATGGCAGTGACAGACCCTTCCCTGGGTGCCCGGGGTGGCATCACGGCTTTCATTGCCGAGACGGACTGGTCCGGCTTCGAGGTGGCGCGGGAAGAGGATAAGATGGGCATCCGCGGTACCAGCACTGCTGAACTGGTCTTCGATGACCTGCGGGTGCCCCACGAGAACGTGCTGGGCAAGGTCGGTGAAGGGTTCGTTACTTTCATGAAGTCCCTCGACATGGGACGGCTGACCCTCGGAGCGGCTTGTCTCGGAGGCGCTCAAGCCGCGCTAGACTGGTCGATCCAGTGGGCCAAGACGCGCGAGCAGTTCGGCACGCAATTGGCGCAGAAGCAGTCGGTCCAGTGGAAGATTGCCGACATCGCTACAGAGATCGAGGCGCTGCGCAGCCTGGTCTACCGGGTGGCATGGATGGTGGATGTCGATCAGCCGTTTACGCGGCTGGCAGCGATGTGTAAGCTCTATGGGTCGGAGGTGGCTTCTCGTGCTATCGACATGGCCCTGCAGATCCACGGTGGCCTGGGATACTCGCGTGATTACCCCGTCGAGCGCGCTTTCCGCGACGCCCGCATCGCCGAGATCTTCGAAGGCACCAATGAGATCCAGCGCATCGTCATTGCTTCGCGTCTCTTCCGCGAGCACGGCGTGCGAATAAGCCCGTGAGGAGGAACACTATGCGTATACTGGTTATTCTGCGACGCGTCCTCGACCCCGCTGGCATCGTGGCCCATCGGCGACTGCGGCGCCTCTTCATCAACCGCGAGGTATACGTCATTCAGCCGGCCGACCAATGCGCACTGGAGGCGGCGTTGCGTATCAAGGACGCTGCGGGGGCTGAAGTGGTCGTTGCCTCTGGTCAGCCAGAGCCGGACGACGACACCCTGCGGCGGGGGATCGCTATGGGCGCTGAAAGAGGGATCTATCTATCGGGCGAACCGTTCGAAAACGCCGACGAGGTGGTGGTGGCGCGTGTTCTGCGGGAAGTGATCGAGCGATTGGGTGGGGTGGACCTCGTCCTCTCGGGGGCGGCCACGCTGGATACGGGGCAGGGCCAACTGGGACTGCGGCTGGCCGAGGCGCTTGGATGGCCTCAGATCGTCGGGGCCTGGTGGTTAGAGGCTGCCGGTGAAGGGGTGCAGGCGGTACGTCGTGACGGCGAGCAATACGTTCGCGTCGAGGCGGATCTCCCAGCAGTGGTGTCGATGGCGGCGGGAGCGCTCAAGCCCCGTTATCCCAACGGAGTCCGTCTCATCAACATCTACCGGGATGAGGGAGAGGTGGCCGGGGCCCTGGAGCAGTGGGAGGCGGATCAGCTTCTCACCCCGGAGGAGCTTGCTCCCGTCATTGAGACCATCGGGCGCGATTTTCCGCCGGAGCGAGAACGGGGGGAGCGGGTGGAAGGGCCCCCCGAACAGGTGGCTCAGGTCGTGGCCGAGGCACTTCGGCAACGGATGCGCGGATAAGGGGGACTGTCATGGATGCTTCATACCTTGACTTGATGATGGCGCAGCAAGAGGAGACGTTCGAGGAGGCCGAGGGCGGTGGTGGGGTATGGGTCGTCGCCGACCTGACGGAGGGGGAGATTGCGCCTGTGACCCTGGAGGCTATCGGTGCCGCGCGGACGCTGGCGGACTCATTGGGGGCGTACGTCTATGCCGTTCTGCTCGGCGATGACGTCACCTCGCTGTCCGAAACGCTGTATCAGGCCGGCGCCGACGGCGTACGTGTCGCTGATCATCCTGGGCTAGCTCCGTTTGCCGTGGAACCCTATTTGGCGGTCTTGGCCCCTCTGTTCGAGGAGGAACAGCCAGAGATCATCCTCTTCGGGGCGACCGACGTGGGACAGGCGCTGGCGCCGCGGCTGGCGCAGCGGATGGGCGGCGGCCTCATCGAGCACGTCACAGCTGTTGCGCTGGATGAGAGCACGCGTGCGGTGGAGGCCACGTTCCCCGTCTATGGAGGGGACTACTTCGCGGTTGCGGCCTGTCCGGAGACGCGGCCTCAGATCCTGACCATTGAGCCCGGCGCTTTTGCCTCCCCCTTCCTCGACGACTATCGTAGGGGGGAGCCGACGGTGCTGGATGTCGAGCCAACGGAACCGGTGGTTCGTCTGCTGGGGGCCGCCGAGGACTATCAACCGCCGGCGGTACCGCTATCCGAGGCGACCGTGGTGGTCGCCATCGGGCGCGAGGCGGGCGGCTTTGAGGCGATTGAGGATCTGGCAGAGATCCTCAACGCCCATCTGGCCGGCGACCGTGGTGCCTGGGATGCCGGCCTAATCGACGCGGAGCAGATCGTGGACGTGCGCGGCGTGACCGTCTCCCCCGATATCTACGTGGCTGTTGGGATCCGGGGCGATACGTTTCACAACGCAGCGATGGAGGAGGCCAAGTTCATCGTCGCCATCCATCCAGATCCGACGGCACCCATCTTCGAGATGGCTGATCTCTGCGTAGAGGCGGATCCCGAGGACCTGCTGCCGGCTTTGCTGGAGGCCCTGACTTAGGACCCCCGCGTATACACCTCGACTGAAGGTGGCCTCCAGGAATTTGACCTCCTGGAGGCTTTTTTTGCGACAAATCTGCGACAGGTTGTTGAACGACGTGCCAAGAAGACGTGCTAAACGGCCTGCACGCCACGTCGGAAGTAGGTACCACAAAGACCACCACAACCGTCTTGCTCGTTGAAAATGCTGGAGACGCGGCCCAGGTCATCCAACGCGAGTTGGAACGAGAGGGGTATTGGGCGCTGCTTCGCCGCCTGGAGCGTGTTGAGGACATTCTGCAGGCCGATCGCTAGGGGAGGAATTCTTCCCCGTCATGCTGCTCTGCTGAGTTACGGCCTCATCCGCCTGGATTCGGAGGGGCACCGAGCCACGTTAGACGGGGAGGCGTGGGGGCTGACCCGCACGGAGTTCGATCTGCTTCAACTGCTGATGTGAAATCCCGGGCGAGCGTTCAGTCGCTCCTATCCGCTGGAGACGATCTGGGACCAGCAATACATCCCGCTCGGCCTGCTGCTTTACCCTCTCTCCCTCCTGGTCGGTCGCGTTCCGGTCGCTGTGCTGGGGACCGGCTCCTGGCCCTGCGCGACGTCGTGGGGCTATGGGCCGTGCTGCGCATCCGGTTGCCTCAAGGCCCATGGCTGCGTCAGGTGCCATAGTAGGCGGGTGTAGAGGTAGCGTTGAGCTGCATCGTGACGGCAGGTCTTCTCGGTCCTGCTGTCGTATTGGGGTTGGCGCTGGTCAAAGAGTTGGTCGAGGCAATGGGGGCGAGGTAGACGTGGAGAGCAGGTTGAGAGAAGGTAGTGGCTTCGCCGTGACGCTACCGCGCGCTTGACGGGGGAGATTCTTTCATTAAGGTGCAGGCCCGAGGAGCGAGATCTCGTCGGGCTTTCGGTCGTTGCGCTCCAGGCTCAGCCAGTACGGCAAATGTGATTGCCCTGAAGGGTTCCCGGTCCCACCTGGACAACTTCGGTGGGACCAGGTATGATACTTCAGCGTTGTGAACGTCGAAGCAGGGGGGAAACTCTGGCACGCTTCCGGCTCTTCTACGAAACGCTGATGACGTTATGGCCTCTGAGCCGGCTCGTCTATTGGCTAAGCAATCGGCGATTTCTGCGACCGCTATCAAAGCCCTTCTTCAGGGCTCTGAGAAGTGAAGCGATTATTATCCCTGTACACGAGGCGATTGCCAATCCAGAGAGCGTGATCCTGCCCTATCCCCTGCTTACCCCGCTTATCGAGGAAACCAGCACGCGGTTCTTGATGAACGAATGCATGTGTCGCCGGGGCGAGAAATGTCAGACTTACCCGCAGGACTTCGGCTGTCTCTTCCTAGGGGACGGAGCGGCCCGAATCTCTCCCTCGATGGGGCGCCTGGTGGATCAGGGCGAGGCGATCGCCCACGTGCAAAAGGCTATGGAGCTGGGATTGGTGCCGCTGATCGTCCACACGACGTTCGACGCTCTCACGTTGGGCATTCCCTATCGACGCGTGCTGGGGATCTGTTTCTGCTGTGATTGCTGTTGTACCGTGCAGCAAGGGCTCCGACTGGGCCCGCCAGCCTTCTGGGATATCGTGGTGCGCCTACCAGGCCTCACGGTCGAGGTGGATGGAACGTGCCAGGGGTGCGGTGCGTGCCTGGAGGCTTGCTACATCCAGGCCATCTCTCTTTCCGGCGATCGCGTGTGCATCGATGAAGCGTTGTGCAAAGGGTGTGGGCGCTGCGTGATGGCCTGTCCCGTCGGGGCTATCAGCTTGCGGTTGGACCAGAAGGCTGACATGACGGATCAGCTCGTCGCTCGAATCGCTCGACGAACCGACATCGGTTTGATGAATTCATAACCGCCCTGACGCGCTGGACGAACACGATGTCTCTCAGATTTGTTATTTTTGACTTGGACAACACGCTCTATCCACCAGGCAGCGGGGTCATGGAGGAGATTGGCCACCGCATCCACTTATGGTTGCGTCGAAGGCTCGATCTGACGTGGGAGGAGGCGGCTTCCCTACGGCGTGATTACCTCCACCAGCACGGTACAACGATGGGAGGCTTGATGTCGGAGCACGCTGTCGACGTGCCGCACTACCTGGATTTTGTGCACGACATCCCGATTGAGGAGCACCTTGAGCCCAATCCAGCGCTGACCGAGATGCTGGATAGGCTGCCGCTGCGAAAGGTGATCTACACCAACGCCACCTCGGAGCACGGGCGCCGGGTGCTCCGGGCTCTCGGTGTCTACGAGCATTTTGAGCGCATTATCGGCATCGAAGAGGTCGGATTCCATAACAAGTACCATCGAAAGGCGTATGAACGGATGCTGGCGCAGCTGGATGCTTCAGGTACGGAGTGTGTGATGGTCGAGGATTCCCCGCGTAACCTGCCGCCTGCCAAGGCTGTCGGCATGAGGACGATCTTGGTGAGACCTGAGACGGGAGCTGAGCACAGCGGTACCGACGAGGCCTTCATTGACTTCACTGTGAGAAGCGTGCTGGATGTCGAAGAGGTGATCGATCATCTTCTTGAGGACGACGATGCGAAGGGCTCAGGGGACGGATAAGTGAGCTATTGATGGGGCGGGTATGGGCTATATGTGCCGCGCGCTGTGACTTTGTGCTGGCGCGCACGTTTCACGAGGTTCTCTTGGTGGCACCCACGGAGATATGAGCAGAAGAGAGCGTTCCTCTCATAGATCTCACGGACTGCGCTCGGTCGAGAGACTGTCGCCTCGGGCGCAGGTGGTCATCGCCTACGTGGCCTTTGCCACGTTGGGTCTATCCGTCGGCTTTCGAGGTGTCGCCTGGCCGTCCATCCGCTCGACCTTCGACCTGCCGTTGGATGCTGTTGGCACGTGGTTGCTGGCGGCGACGGCGGGCTCGATCCTCTCAAGCTCCAACGGCGGCTATGTGGCATCAATGCTGGGGGTGGGACCGCTTCTGGTGATCAGCACGCTGGGGACGGCGCTGGGGGCGTTGGCGATTGGCCTGACCCCGACCTGGTGGATGATGGTGCTGGCTGGCTTGGTGAGCGGCCTGGGGAGCGGCGCGCTGCACGTCGGTCTGAACGCGCATTTTGCTGCTCACTTTGGCGCTGGGGCCTTAAACTGGCTGCACGCTTGTTTTGGCATAGGGGCGACGTTTGGTCCTCTGGCGATGACCTCGATTCTTAGCGCCGGGTTGTCGTGGCGTTGGGCTTACGGAGCGACCGGGGCGTGGTTAGTCCTGCTGACCCTCTTTTTTGTCCTCACTGTGGAGAGGTGGAGTGGGTCGTCGGAGCAAGTCCAGGATGGGCCAGAGCGCGGTGAAGGGGTCAAGGAAGGGTTAGAGACGGTTAAGCTCCCTATCGTCTGGTTGACCCTGTTGTTGTTTTTCGCCTATACCGGCGTGGAGTCGACTGCTGGGCAGTGGGCCTACAGTCTTTTCACCGAAGCGCGCTCCGTGGCAGAAGGCACGGCAGGCCTCTGGCTGACCGTCTACTGGGGGGGACTGGCAAGTGGACGGCTGTTGCTGGGCAGCGTCGCGGAACGCGTGGGGACGGACGCTTTGTTGCGCCTGTCTATGGTGTGCGTCACGCTTGGCGCCGCCCTGGTCTGGTGGCAAACGGCTGACCTGTTCAGCTTCCTGGGACTGGCGCTTATGGGGCTGGCGGAGGGGCCAATCTTCCCCTCGCTGGTCTCTGTCACGCCGCAACGGATCTCTGCAGGCCACGTGGACAACGCTATTGGCTTTCAGGTTGCTGCGGCGAGCCTTGGTGCTGCAGCCCTTTCCAGCCTGGCGGGCGTTCTGGCCAGGCGAGTCACGTTGGAGATTATCGGCCCTTTCTTGGTCTTCTGGGCTGTGGCTATGCTCGCCCTTCACGAGCTGACGTTGCAATCGGCCCGGGAGCCTGCTTCCTAGCCAGATTTCCTCTCAGCTCCTTCGTTCACTCAGAGGTTTCTCCTGACGCACCAGGGCCCCACCGCGTCGTGATTGTCCTAGTCAATCTAATGTTCATTGGCGCTCCGGCAAGCAAACTCTTGACGCTGGGTGTCTGGTATGTTATAATAGACAAAGCTTGTGGAAAATTCCCCGCCGAAGAACGCGGGCATAGTTTTTGACGCGTTTTTACAACCTATTATGCTTGTTTTTGATGTCTCTACCCTTCTCAAGGCCCGACTCGGGAAATCGCTCACCCTGGATATCGACACCGGGCCTAAGGTGCTGGATGACCTGGAGGTGGACTATCTTCGTGGTTCTGTCCACGTCATTCGGGTCAAAGAAGGACTTTTCGTTGAAGGCACCGTGAAATCCCAATTGAGGTTAGAGTGCGTCCGTTGTCTGGACCCCTTCGCTTTCCCCGTCACGCTAGAATTGGCCGAGCTATTTCAAATGCCAGGTACTGCCCCAAGTCCTGACGCTGTCTACGCTGTAAGCGGAGACGGAGAGATTGACCTGGCCCCTTTGATTCGCGAGCACGCTTGGCTTGCTATCCCGATGAAGCACCTTTGTGATCCTCAGTGCAAAGGTCTGTGTCCTCATTGTGGTGTGAACTTCAATACTGACTCCTGTCAGTGCGAGGAGTCCCACATTGACCCGCGATTAGCCCCTCTGGAGGAGCTCCTCAAAGGATAGTCTATGGACATCATTGATGAACTGGTGGAAAAGGGCGAGGACCAGGGCTATCTAACCCTGGCCGACATTCTAGAGATACTGCCAGATGTTGAGGATGAGCCAGGACAACTTGATGACATATTCATTCTGATGCAGGAAGCTGGAGTCGACGTTTATGAGGATGAATATGAGGCGAAGAGCCAGACTGACACTTCGGAGGACCAGTCTCCAAACGGTCACGATCCCCCAGATTTGAGCAGGATATCGACGGGGGATACCGTAGGGCTGTACCTGAAGGAGATGTCTCAAGTCCCCCTTCTGGAGACCGATCAGGAGGTTCGGTTAGCCAAAGCTATCGAGGCGGGGCGTGAGGCTCAGGATATCCTAAGCAATAACGGCTTTAACCGGGAGGAGAGAAGACACCTCGAGAGGGAGATCCGAGATGGTCTGGCTGCCCGGGAGCACCTAATCAAGGCGAATACCCGCCTGGTGGTCAGCATTGCCAAGAAATACATGGGACGTGGCGTGCCGTTCCTGGACTTGATTCAGGAGGGCAATCTGGGGCTGATGAAGGCGGTCAAGAAGTTCGACTATACGCGGGGTTATCGTTTCAGCACCTATGCGACGTGGTGGATCCGACAGACGATCACTCGCTCCATCGCAGATCAGGGCCGGACGATCCGCGTGCCTGTGCATATGTCGGACCGCATCCGCCGGCTTTACAAGACGGCGCGCAAATTGGAGCAGGAGTGTGGTCGTCAGCCGACGCCAGAGGAGATCGCTGAGGAGATGGACATTGAGCCGCACAAAGTGCGGTGGATGCTGCGCGTCTCCTGGCGCCCGATGAGCCTGGAGCGTCCTATTGGCGATGATGGGGAGAGCGACGAACTGGGCAGCTTCATTGAGGACAAGACGAGTCCTATGCCGACGGAGAACGCCTCTCAACGTCTGCTGGCGGAGAAGATACAGGAGATGTTGACCACATTGAGCCCACGTGAAGCCCGAATTCTGAGGCTTCGTTTTGGGTTGGTCGATGGTTGCAGCCACACGTTGGAGGAGGTTGGGCAGCGATTTGGGCTCACCCGAGAGCGTATCCGCCAGATTGAGGGGAAGGCCCTCCGCCGTCTCCGTCATCCGCGCCGCAGTCGACAGTTGCAGGACTACTTGTAGATCTATGGCTATCTGGTGCTGCGAAAGCAGTATGGTGTTGATGTGCAGCTTGCCGTGGCGGGCTGGAACGGAGGAGGCCAGCCTGCGATAGGATCGCCTTGCCTTCGGTCCCACGGTACGAACCGCCAGCCCTCCCGCTGGCGGTTTTCGTTTGTTACACGCCGCAACTGTGCTAAAATTGGGCTTCATAATCGAGCACTAAAGGAGGAAGGTCATGTCTGAACACGTTCTGGTTGCCATCGCCTGGCCCTATGCCAGCGCCAAGATTCACGTTGGCAACGTCACGGGCTCGCACCTGCCCGGCGACATCTTCGCCCGCTACCATCGGATGGTTGGAGACCACGTTCTGATGGTCTCTGGATCCGATTCTCACGGTACGCCGATTACGGTGCGGGCCGAGGAGGAGGGTAAGACCCCGCGTGAGGTCTTCAATCGGTTCCATCACGAGTTCTTGGAGCTGTTCCAGGATTTGGGCATTACGTACGATCTGTTCACCCATACCGACACGGAGAATCATCATCGCGTGTCTCAAGATTTCTTCCGGGCGCTGCTGAAAGCTGATTACCTTTATAAGGAGACGCAGCAGCAGATGTACTCGGAGGTCCAGGGGCGCTTCCTGCCCGATCGATACGTCGAAGGAACCTGCCCGATCTGTGGCTATGAGTCGGCCCGCGGCGATCAGTGCGACAACTGCAATACGCTCCTAGATCCTGCCGAGTTGATTGAGCCGCGAAGCAAGCTGGATGGCAGCACGCCGACCCTCCGCGAGACGGAGCACTACTTCCTCGACCTGCCTCAGTTGGCACGGGAGGGGCTGGCTCAGTGGTTGGCCTTGAACAAGGAGCACTGGCGCCCCAGCGTGATCAACTTCGCCCGTAACTACGTTGGGGAGGGTCTGCAAGGACGCCCCATCACACGTGATCTCCAGTGGGGTATTCAGGTGCCTTTGGAGGGATGGGAGAACAAGTGCCTCTACGTCTGGTTCGAGGCAGTCATTGGCTACTTCTCGGCCAGCGTCGAATGGGCGCATAACAGCGGCGAAACAGAGGCTTGGAAGGACTGGTGGTACGATCCCGGAGCCAAGACGCTCTATTTTATCGGCAAGGATAATATTCCGTTCCACGCCGTGATCTGGCCTGCGGAGTTGATGGGCGTCAAGCGGCTTTACGAGGAGGATTCCTCGCAAGTGCTCAATTTGCCCTACGACGTGCCGGCCAATGAGTTCATGAACCTGGAAGGACGGGGTATGTCCGGCAGCCGCAATTGGGCGGTTTGGGCGGACGAAGCAGTGGAGCGTTTCGACCCGGACGCCATCCGCTACTATCTCACGGTAGCTATGCCAGAGACCCGCGACACCTATTGGATGTGGGACGATTTTGTCCATCGAAACAACAAGGAGTTGGTTGGCACCTGGGGCAACCTGGCACACCGGGCCCTTACGTTCGCTTATAAGCGTTTTGACGGCCGAGTGCCGACGCCAGGAGAACTGGATGCGTTGGATAAGGCCCTGTTGGAGAAGGTCGAGGAAGGGTTCAACCGCGTTGGCGAACGACTGGCGGGTTGTCATTTCAGAGCGGCTCTGGGAGAGGTGATGGAACTGGCTCGAGAGGCCAACCGTTATCTGGAGGAGAAGGGCCCCTGGTTCCAGATCAAGGAGGACCGCGAGGCTGCCGGGACGACCATCTACGTCGTCCTGAGGACGATCGATTCGCTGAAGATCCTTTTCGCGCCTTTCCTCCCCTTCTCCTCTGAGCGGCTACACCGTTACCTGGGTTACGACGATCCGATCTTTGGAAAGCAGTATACCGAGACCTTCGAGGAGGAGGGAGGACGGGTTCACGAGGCGCTCTGCTATGATGGCAGCGATGCCACGGGGGCTTGGGAACCTAGCGCATTGCCGTCAGGCCAGACCCTGCGGGAGCCAGAACCGCTGTTCGAAGCCTTGGATGAGGACGTGATTGAGGAGGAGCGAGCCCGGTTGGGGATGGAGACGCTATAATCATCCCCGTGATCAAGCTCACAGGATGAACGCGAGGCCATCGCGTTCATCTTCTATTCGCCTCGTCAGCGCGAGGCCGAGACGGCCCGATGATATGGAGGGAGGATTCGATGACTGAAGATCTGATCCAAACGATCTTTGCCAGAAGAAGCATTCGTAAGTACACGTCGGAATCGGTGAGCGAGGAAGACATCCAGACGCTGCTGGAGGCGGCAATGGCTGCGCCGTCAGCCTCAAACCGGAAGCCGTGGCAGTACGTGGTGGTGACGGAACGGGGGACGCTGGATGCTCTGGCGGAGGCCCACCCCCATGGTAAGATGCTCTTCGATGCCCCATTGTCTATCTCCGTCTGTGGCGATCTGACAGAGATGGAACGCTACTGGGTGCAGGACTGCTCCGCGGCTACCGAGAACCTTCTACTTGCAGCCACCGCCCTTGGACTCGGCGCGGTCTGGCTGGGCGTCTACCCACGGGAGGAGCGGGTGGAGGCCGTTCGCCAAATCTTGGCTCTGCCTGACCATATCACCCCGCTGAATGCCATCTCCATTGGTCATCCAGCAGAAGTGAAGCGATCTCGTACCCAGTTCGACGAGGCGCGGGTCCACTGGGAGCAATGGTAGAGAAGGTTTTTCAGAATTGAGTCATCGTCCAGGACGAGGTGGCGCGGGGGACCTGGCGGCCTCGCTAGCGAAGTGGAGACACGGCATGGATGTACGGCGTTTTCTTGGGTGGGCGACGAAGAGGGGGGATCTGGTTCAGGTTGACCGGGCCGTGGATCCCAAGTTAGAGCTGTCTCGCGTCATCTCTGCGCTCGATGGAAGGCCGGTTCTCTTCCAGCAGCTGTTGAACCATCCGGAGTGGCGGATCCTGTCGGGCATGTGCGCACAGCGAGAGTTCTTCGCGGTCGCGTTGGGCTGCGCTGTGTCCGAGTTGATCGGGCGCATGAATGATGCCTTAGAACATCCGAGGACGCCCCCGGTGGTCGACGATGGCCCGTGTCAGTCCGTCGTCGAGCCTCCGGATCTGAGGCGGCTGCCGATTCCTCGCTATCACCCCGATGATGGCGGTCCGTACATCACGGCAGGCGTGACGATCGTCAACGACCCCGACCTGGGACGGAATACGTCGTTCCATCGCTTGATGCTGTTGGACGAGCGGCATCTCTCTGCACGCATTGTAGAGGGCCGTGGCACGCACACGGCTATGACGAAGCTGGGCGGCGATCTCCCCGTTGCCATAGCCGTAGGTGCCCCGATTCAAGTGCTGCTGGCGGCAGCGATGAGCCCGGCGATGAGCGTCGACGAGTTGGGTGTCGCGCATGCCCTGGCCCCAACGCCGCTGGCGCGCTGTGAGACGGTCCCCCTGGAGGTGCCGGCCAAGGCTGAGCTGATCCTGGAGGGTCGCATCACAGGAACCTCGGCCCACGAAGGGCCCTTCCCGGATCTGACAGGCACGATGGACCACGTGCGCGAACAGCCGGTCATTGAGATCGACCGTGTCACCCATCGACGCGATCCCATCTTCCATGCTCTTCTTCCCAGTGGCATGGAGCATAAGAACCTGATGGGTATGCCGCGCGAACCGACGATCTTCGCGGCCGTCGATGAGGTCTGTCGCTGTACCGGTGCCTATGTCACGCCAGGAGGCATGTCCTGGCTTCACGCCGTTGTGCAGATTGACAAACAGGACGAGGAGGACGGACGGCGAGCGATCCAGGCTGCCTTCCGCGGGCATACCTCGCTTAAACACGTTGTGGTTGTCGACAAAGACGTCAACCTCTACGATACCGCTGACGTCGAATGGGCCATCGCTACGCGTTTCCAAGCCGATCGGGATCTGGTGGTACTGACAGATCAACCGGGTAGCAGTCTGGATCCATCAGGGGTACAGATACCGGGGGAGAAATCTCGTACAGCCAAGATGGGCCTGGATGCTACCGCGCCCCTGGGCGACGCGCGAGGCGACTATGAGCCCGTGACCTACCGCGACGTTGATCTGACGCGGTATCACGTGGAATCCGTGATTTCGAAGCAATAGACCGTCGCAGGAAGGTCGTAGAGGCGCTGAGGGGGTTGAGCGGGTGTCATAGGTCTGCTAGGGGAAACCTTAACGTACTTGTGCAACGCTCTTTTTCACGGTATCATGGTTAAAGTATGATGGTATTGCCGCGCCGAAGGAGTTGACTCGTGTTGGTCGACTTCGTGGATTCGAAGGCCGCAATAACACTAAGGAGCATGCAATGAACATCATAAAGGTCGCGTCCAGCTCTCGCTCTACAGCGGTGGCGGGTGCCATTGCAGGTGTGATGCGGGAGCAGGATTCCGTGGATGTACAGGCCATCGGTGCCGGGGCGGTCAATCAGGCGGTGAAAGCTGTGGCCATCGCGCGTGGTTACCTTGAACTAGATGGGATCGACATAATCTGTGTGCCCTCCTTCGTGGAGGTGACCATCGAGGGTCAGGAGAGAACTGCTGTGCGATTGCACGTTGAGAGACGGGACGGCAGGGAAGCACCGCCGGCGTCGGAGTCCGAGTAAGGCCTGGAGCTGAAGCCAGGTCTGTGCGGTTTCACAGGTTCGCGATGGGGCTTTCTACGGCGGAGCTGCGTGTCTGAAATGTTGCGCGTCGATCCTTGCCTAGAGGATGTGTCAGCCCGTCATCGCTCTTGCACGATCTGCTGAGTGGAGAAGGCTAAGGCCACGCAGCAGCTTTTAGGTTGCCGCTGCATAGCGTTGACGGCATCGGGACAACAGGAGAATAGGAGCGTGGAGCCGCCCCTATTTGAGGGGTGAATTCAAGAGTGTTGTGTATGCGTCCGCGTGCTGATTGAGAGAGTCGGCACGAAGGATGGTTGCCGCTTAATGGTCCCCCTTGCCGTTCCTCCTCTATGTCGCTGTTCCTGTAAGTGTCAACCTCGAAAGGTCGCCGACGCCGGTGAGCGCGAGACATCATTGTGGGCTGTAGACAACGGCTTGATTGGCAATTTGTCTGAAACGTCTATAATCTAGGGCCGTCGAGAGAAAACCGCGACCTCTGACCCCGTGAAAGGTGAAAGAGCGTTCTGTGAAGCGGTGGCGGGCGTTGGACGTTGAAGCCGGACCAGTGTGAGGATCATGTTAGAAAAACTTGCGCAAATTGAAGATCGATACGAGGAACTGACGCAGTTGATGGCTAAGCCTGAGGTGGCACGGGATCATCAGCGTGTGGCGGAGCTGGCGAAAGAGCATGCTGACCTTGAGGATGTGGTCGCAACCTATCGAGCGTTCAAGACCACGTCCGAGGAGCTGACGGAGACGACTGAGCTGCTGGAGGATGACATCGGGCCAGAGCTCCGGGAGCTGGCGGAGATGGAGATTGCTGAATTGGAGGAGCGAAGGGACGAGCTCCGACAGAAGCTGCGTAGGCTCCTGATCCCGAAGGACCCCCGAGACGTCAAGGATGTGATCGTCGAGATCCGCGCTGGGGCTGGTGGCGACGAGGCTGGGCTTTTCGCCGCCGATCTCTATCGGATGTACACGCGGTACGCCGAGCAGAAGGGGTGGCAGACGGAGATCCTCAGCTCTCATCCCACCGGGATCGGCGGCTTCAAGGAGGTCGTCTTCGACGTGAATGGGCGGGGTGCGTTCTCTCATTTCAAGTTTGAGAGTGGTGTGCATCGGGTCCAGCGGGTGCCAATCACCGAGTCCTCGGGACGTATTCATACCTCGACAGCGACCGTTGCGGTCCTGCCCGAGATGAGCGATGTGGAGGTGGAGGTCAAATCGGAGGATATTGAGATGGAGGCGTATCGATCCTCGGGGCCTGGTGGACAGCACATGCAGAAGAACGCCACGGCCATTCGTATGACTCACAAGCCCTCCGGTATCACCGTCGCCTGCGAGTCGGAGCGCTCACAGACGAAGAACAAGAGACGAGCTCTCTCCATCCTGCGCTCTCGGCTCTATGAGGAGAAACTTAGGAAGCAGCAGAAGAAGCGGGCCAAGGCTCGCCGCCTGCAGGTAGGCACTGGGGATCGGAGTGAGAAGATCCGGACGTACAACTTCCCGCAGAACCGCATCACCGACCACCGGATCAACTTCACGGTGCATCAGCTTTCCGACGTGTTGGATGGAGAGCTCGATCCATTCATCGAAGCGCTACGAGCCGAAGAACAGAAAGAGAAGCTGGAGGCTCTGGGGGAGAGTGAGTAGTCTCCCTCCCTCCACCGTGGGGCAGGCCCTGCAAGAGGCATCGGCCCATCTCCGTGCTATCTCAGATGTCCCTCGCGTCGAGGCTGAGATCCTTTTGACCCACGTGGTGGGCGCGTCGCGTTCTACCCTGTTGACCCATCCGGAGCGTCGGCTGATGGAGGATCAGGTGACAAGGTACCGGGCCCTGGTCGACGACCGCATGTTGGGCTATCCTCTTCCCCATCTCACCGGCGAGGTGCCGTTCTACGGCCTGGATATCGAGGTTACCCCAGAAGTCATGATCCCTCGGCCGGAGACCGAGGTGCTCGTCGAGCTGGCGCTGGCGCACCGCCCGGCACGCGTAATCGACGTAGGGACTGGGTCCGGATGTATCGCTGTTGCCCTGGCGAAGCATCTGCCGGGACTAACGGCGTACGCCATCGACATATCGCGGCCCGCGTTGGCTGTGGCGCGGCGAAACGCCGAGAAGCACGGGGTCGACAACAGGATTCAGTTCGTCGTCGGCGATCTTCTCGATAAGCGACCGGCTCCCGTCGATCTGATCGTCTCCAATCCTCCTTACGTCTCCGCGGATGAATGGGCGTCGCTTCCATCCTCGATTCGATATCACGAGCCGCGCCTGGCTTTGGACGGTGGCCCCGACGGGTTAGAGGTGATTCGAAGGCTGTTGTCGCAATCGCAGGGGCTTCTGGAGCCGGGTGGGGCCATCTTGGTCGAAATCGGCGCCAGTCAGGGCGATGACGTCCAAGAGATCGCTCGGACGTGCTTCCCGCGGGAGGGGACGAGCGTGCGCATTCACCCCGACCTGGCGGGTCTAGATCGTGTGTTGGAGGTACAGCTTTGATTGAGCTTCTGGCTCTAGATGTCGATGGCACCTTGATCGATGAGGAGATGGTCATTCCCGATCGGGTGCACCGAGTGGTTATGCGAGCTCAAGAGCGGGGGGTGATCGTGACGCTGGCCACCGGGCGCATGTTTGAGGCCACGCTCCCTTTTGCCCGCGAGTTGGACATCGAGGCGCCGTTGATCTGCTACCAGGGGGGACTGATCCATACCCCGGACGCTGACGGTCCGCTCTATCGTGCGACGATGGATCCGCAGGTGGTGCAAGAGGTGCTCTCATGGCGCGATTCCGACTCTCAGTGGCATATGGTTCTCTACGCCGATGATGCTCTCTTTGTGGACAATCTCCGGTACCCCGAGAGCTTCTACCGGGATCTGCTGGGGGATGACTTGCACTGTGTCGATGATTTGTCCTCGGTGCTCAATCGGCATGAGCCGGTCAAGTTCTTGTTTATCGCTGATCCCCTTGAGGCCGACGAGATCGAGAGGGCGATGCGCCGGCGTTTCAAAGGTCAGATGGAGGTCGTCCGCTCTCACGCGAACTTCGTAGAAGGCAATCCCCTGGGCGTGTCGAAGGGAGATGCCTTGAGCCGGCTAGCCAGCCATCTGGGTGTCCCACAGGGGCGAGTGATGGCCGTCGGCGATCAGGGCAACGATGTCCCAATGATCGCGTGGGCGGGAGTGGGCGTGGCGATGGGGAACGCCAGCCCGGCAGCAAAAGCTGTTGCGGATTGGATCGCGCCTTCTTTCTCGGAGCATGGCGCAGCTGTTGCCATTGAGCGCTTCGTTCTGGACGCCTCGGCTGATCGATAGGGCCTTGGGCCCTTCCGATGGTCTCACGGCGCTTCTTTCTCTACGACCAGGAAATGTGAGAGCCCAAAGGCGCGCAGAAGCGTCCTTTCCAGGGCGTACGTGACGTGGCGCAGCACCCGGCCCAACCTCGGCGCGCGAGCCACGATATTGTCGTAGCCCGGGTAGATCTGCGTGTGGTGGATGACGCGGAGCGGCAAGCCCTTCAACAATCGGCGTAGATCGCGGCTGGTGTAGGCTCTGACGTGCGGCGCCAGTCGGTCTCGAAGCCTGTTGGGCAGCCAATTGATCAGCGGCACATTTCCGAATCGGTATCGCCCCCGCCAGAAGACGCCGTGAGTCTCGAAGGGATACAAGCGGTTAGGCACGAAGATGACGATCCGGGCCTGTGGGCAGGCCACACGTGCCATCTCCCTAACGCAGGCGCGGTCGTCAGCGACGTGCTCCAAAACCTCGTGAGAGAAGACGACATCGAAGGAGCTGTCTGCGAAGGGGAGCTGCTCACCGAGGCCCTCAATGACGTCCTTGGCGTGGCCGCTGGCCTCGATCGCGCGATCGTGCTCGATCTCGACGCCGAAGACGTGGGGCGTTTCACGCAGGAAGGCGTCCGTGTACATGCCCACGCCGCAACCCACGTCGAGGACACGGCGTCCAGGGAGTTCGGTCCACTGGCGCACCATCTGAAAACGCCGCTCCTGTCCCGCTCGCCAGACGTAGCTGGGGAGGCCGCGATGGGCGGCCTCGTCTATCCTGCTCTTCGCCTCTTGTCCCGCCTCCAGTTTTTCCTCTCCGTCCCGTTTCCTTACCCCTGCCATCGTGTGTAGAGTTGGTTCTCCACGCCGAGGTGTGAAAGTACCCGACCCAGCGTCTCGTCGATCAGATCGTCGATGGTCTGTGGGTGTCCGTAGAAGGCGGGGATGGGGGGCAAGATGGTGGCGCCGATCTCGGTGGCCTGGGCCATAAGACGGAGGTGCCCCAGGTGGAGGGGCGTCTCCCGAACCAGGAGCACCAGGGGGCGTCTTTCCTTGAGGGTCACGTCAGCCGCTCGCCTGATGAGGTTGGCAGCGTAGGAATGGGCGACTGCGGAGAGGGTCTTGATGGAGCACGGGGCGATAGCCATGCCACTCGTCCTGAAGGATCCGCTGGCAATCGGCGCGGCAAGGTCGTCGGGGTGGTAGGCAACGTCGGCCAGCCCCTCGATCTCCTCCACCGTCCTGTCGGCCTCCTCAGCGATAATCAAACCGGCGCCGCGACTGACGACCAGATGGGTCTCGACGTCGGGCCGCTCGGCGAGTACCTCCAGCAGTCGGATGCCATAGACGACGCCACTGGCACCGGATATCCCCACGACGACGCGTTTGTTGTCCATACCGACGTTCCTCCTCACAGCTACTCGGCGGGTGAGCCGACTACTCGTACGCCGGCTATTCGGCGCGCATGCCGACGTGGAGTGTCACAGTGCCCAGCGCCAGCTTCTGATAGCGGACGTGGCGAAGCCCAACCCGGGCCATCGTCTGGGCCAATTCCCCAGGCGTCTGAAAGCGCTGGACTGAGCGGGGCAGGTAGCGGTAGGCTGCCGGCTGACCACTCAGCAAACCGGTGATACGGGGCATCAGGTCCCCGAAGTAGAAGCGGAACAGCGCTCCGAAGAGGGGCGTCCGCGGCCAGCTCATCTCCAGACACCCGACCCGCCCCCCGTCGCGGACGACGCGATGCTGCTCCGCCAGAGCCTGCTCCACATCGACGACGTTGCGCAGCACGAAGGCGCTCACGGCGGCATCGAAGGAGCCATCGGGGAACGGCAGATGGAGCCCATCGGCCTGGGCCCAACTCACGGATGAAGGCCCTGACCCCGGCGGGTGCGTCGACTCCGGTTCGTCATCCAGCTTTTGATGCCCGATCTTGAGCATGGCCTTGGTGGGGTCGACGCCTACCACCGTGGCCTGAGGGCAGCGGCTCAGCAGGGCGCGGATCATGTCACCGGTACCGGCGCCCACGTCCAGGACGCGCCCCCGGGGAGGCAGGGCCAGGGCGTCGGCGGTGAGCCTCCGCCAGCGCCGATCCTGTCCCAAGGACATCAGCCGGTTCATCAGATCATACCGGCAGGCGATGCGGGCGAAGAGCCTTGGGGAATCGCCGGGATCTGTGAATTCCTCCCGGGATGGCTTGCTCATCGAGGGGGCCGTCCGGTCGGAACGTCACCGACCGACAGAGAGTCTCTTCTGGTCAGCAACCGGAGCACCCTTGGTTCTGCCCCTCGCATCCGCAGGCCTCCGCCACGGCCTCGATCTCGACTCGGCCGCCCAGGGGGAGCGCAGCGACCTGCACTGCGGAGCGGGCGGGCGGATCCTCCGAGAAGAACTCGGCATAGACCTCGTTCATCTGAGAGAACTCGTCCATGTCCTGCAAGAAGACCGTGACCTTCACGACGTGCTGCAGGCACGACCCGGCGGCCTCCAGGACTGCCCGCAGGTTCTCCAAGGCCTGTCGTGTCTGAGCCTCAATGTCTGGACCAGCGAAGTCGCCGGTGCCGGGCACGATGCCTAACTGCCCAGCGGTGAAGACGACGTCGCCGAGCTGCACGCCCTGCGAGTAGGGCCCGACCGCGGCCGGGGCTTGTTCGGTAGCGATAACCTCTTTGTTCATCTTGTCTTTGCTCCTTTGGTCCGATGTCTTTGCTCCATAGATTCGATCAGCTCCTCCACCATCCAGCATCTCGGGCTGGATGGACACCTTGCTTAAGGTGTCAGGGTCAGGACGCCTTCGGCGTTTGCCTGTACATCTTCCCGCTCCCAAAGCATGGGATGGTGTTCGACATCCCGCCAAGGAGCGATCATGTCATCGTAATGACGATGGAAAGGGTGCCCAGATTGGCCCGTGGTGTGCATAGATACCGACCGAGTAAGATCGCCCAGGTCGATGATGTGGCGGTAGGAGGCGATAGTGCTGACTGTGTAGGGGTTGCTCAGGCTGTAATCGGCTTGATTGACCGTGGCGAGGGTGCCGTCCACGGGAAAGGGACCGCGGTTGAAGAGGGCCTCCACGGGGCCGATGCCACACTGCCCCAGGCTTTGGTTCTCGAACGATGCGGTGTGCATCCTACCCCATTGCCACGTCTCCATCCTTGATCCCTGCGATTCAGTCAAGTCCGCTACGGCCTCCTCCAGGGCTTCTAGCAGGATCTCGTCCCGGGTCTCCCTCTCCGGTGTGGTCACGTCATCGAACCAGACGGCCATCTGATCAGGCAGCATGTTCAACAAGGCATTCATAACCTGCGGGCGGGCCTCCTTGAGCAGATCCTCGCCGAGTTCGTCGTCGGTGGTCGCGTCTATAAGGTGGAGACGGAAGGCCTCGAAGAGCGCTGCGCTGGCGCTGTCGCGCGTGGCGCGCCCGTCCCAAGTCCGCAGAAGCTCGATAGCTTCTGCCAAGCGAGGGTGATCGGAGGAAAGGGCGGTCAGATACGGTAGTGCCTCCTGGGTCCAGACCGGCGTGTTGTCTGCCTGGATGGCCCGCATATCGTCGATGGAGAGGGCCGGGTCGGATTCGATCATCTGGCAAATCCGACAGGCCCGATAGCCGGGGGCCCAGTCCTGGGTGATGAGATAGGGGTAATCTGCGGGTACCGCCGCGTTGTTGGCCGTCACGAGATACCCCTCCGTCGGGTTGAAGGCGCTTGGGAGGGCATCGAAGGGGACGGTGTCCACCCACTCGTACTCGCCGGTCCAACCGGGCACCGGCCTAGTGCCATCACCCGCCGCCCGGATGGGGATGCGCCCGGGCGCCTGGTAGCCGATGTTCCCTTCCACGTCGGCGTAGACAAAGTTCTGGCCGGGCGCATCCCAGTATGACAGGGCTTGGCGGAAAGAGTCCCAGTCATCGGCTTGATCGAGGAGCAAGATGCTCTTCACTAGGGTCCCTGGCTGGAGCCCGGTCCACGAGAGAGCCAGGGGCTGCCATCCGAAGGCCCACGTTTCCTCTGTGCCTCCCGCCACATCGTTGATGATAGGGCCATGATGGGTCAGGCGCACGTCTACCACGACCGGGTCATCCCGCCCGGCAACTTTAATCTGCTCGCGGACGATCTCCATATCCCGCCATTGGTCCTGGTACGCGTATTGATCGGGATTCTCTGGGTTGACCTTCTCGATGAAGAGGTCCTGGACATCCGGCCCAAGGTTGGTGACTCCCCAGGCGATTCGCTCGTTGTGCCCGACGATCACGCCAGGGGTGCCGGCGAAGGAGGCGCCGACCACCTCGTAGGGACAATCAGGCCCCACCGGTTCGCAGTGGAGGCCGATCTCGTACCATATGGAGGGCATCTGAATCCCCAGGTGGGGGTCGTTCGCCAGGAGGGGCATCCCGGTCTCCGTGCGCTCCCCAGCGACGACCCAGTTGTTGCTTCCCAGGTGTCCGCCATCCCCCAGAGCGAGGGGCTCCAGGGCGACGTCCGGCACTGTCTGCAGCGAGGCCGCCGATGGGGTGTCGGTGACGATGACGGGGTAGTCGTCGGAGTAAGGAGGTACCAGGTCATCGACGACGGTCGTACCCAATCGATCGGCGACGTGAGCGCGGAGGAGCTCGGTTTTCCGGTTGCCCGAGAGGTCCCAGGCCATGACCTTGCCCCAGGTGACGCTGTTGAGCGGCGCCCAGGGCTCGACATCGACCGTGGTCCCGGTGAGACCCAGAACGGCAAACTCAAGCCCCAGGCGGCCCTGATGCGTGGAGATGTAGGCGTTGACCCCTTCAGCGTAGTCCTCCAGCACGGTCCGAGGGCCCTCTCCCATCTGCTCCAGGTCGCGCTGGGCAGCGCGGTGCCAGCCAACGGTTCGAATGAAGCGATCTTGTCCCAGTGCAGACTCGCCCAGGATCTCGGACAGCCGCCCTGAACCGATTCGGCGCGAGAACTCCATCTGCCAGAAGCGGTCCTGGGCGTGGACGTAGCCCTGAGCGAAAAAGAGATCGTGAGCGTTGGATGCATAGATGTGGGGGATCCCCCAATCGTCACGGATGATGGTGACCGGCACCTGCAGGCCTTCCACTTCGACGGTCCCGTCGGTTTTCGGCCAGCACCGCCGCACGGTCACGACACCGTAACCCAGGCCGAGCAACCCGATGACCACGACAAGCGCCACGGGTACCAGCAGGAGACGAACTAGCTTTCGCATATGGGTCCTCCTCTACGTGCCGATAACGGGGTGGTGGCGACGATTATATAGCGGTGGAGAGGTGAAGTCAAACCAGCTGACGCGCGGGCCAGGCGACGTACACCAGCACTGTCCGTCTGCAAGGCCGGTGTGTGTATTGAGGTGACGTTAGCTGACAGAAGAGGGAGCGGGCGTCCCTCGCGTCCTCTTAACGAGAGTTCGCCGGTAGTAGGGCGATTTCAGCAACAGCCAGCCCCGGACGAGGGGGCGGAACCACCGGATCAGGCGGCGCCTAAAACTGAGCAGCTCGACCATCTCGGCGATGTAGTGCTCCAAGTGGCGCTGTTGATAGCGCAGCAGGCGCTGGCTCTCGGTGGAGTCGACCCAATCGGTGGGAAAAGGCGTGGAGCCGAAGGCGGCCTCCG
>CAZEQC010000027.1:0-29767 GCA_964514285.1 uncultured Anaerolineales bacterium
ACCAGCAGAACCAATGCTATGGCTCCACGCCTAACCAACATCTTTCTTCTATTCATCTTTCCCTCCTTCTGTGATGGCGTCTCGCTTGACGTGCAGATCGCGCTCTCTTCGCTGCTGCTCTACCCTCATCAGCTGGCTTTCTCCCGTAGACACCTCCTCTATCCTTGGAGCTTCCACGATCGCAACCGCACCACGTTCAAGTCATCTTTCGGCACGAAGTCCTCGGCGCCGGCCTCCACCGCTGCCGCCCGCATAAGCTCCACGTGGGACGTGATCACGCTCATCAAAATCACCCGCACATCGGGCTGAAGCGCTTTGAGACGGGAGATCCCCTCCATCCCGTCTACGTCGGGCAGGATCAGATCCACCACGACCAGGTCAGGCGCGCACGCCCGCACCCGCATCTCGGCCTCCGCAATCGTCCCAGCCTCACCAACTACACTGAACCCGGCGCGGGTCAGCAGCCGACGCAGCTGCTGGCGGAAAGCGGGTTGGTCATCGACGACGAGAACTCGGATCACAGGAAATAACCTGGCGGCTGGGGTTCGATGGCAAGGGGTGACGCACCGCCTGCGGGCTGCGACGTGTACCTTATACATAGACAGCATACCACATCAGGGACCGCACGTCATCGGGTCCGGGTACTGTCTTTTTGAGACGAGAGATGGTACTGGGGTACTACGTCAGGAGAAGATCATCACGTCAAGGTAGCAGCAACCATTCTAGAACGACTCGTGGCGGCATCAGGCTATTATGAGGAAACTAGACCTTATCGCTCAAGACGACTCGCACTGTCGTCCCCTGCCCGGGAGACGATGCCACACACCACGACCCGCCGATGAGGGCGACACGCTCCTCTATGCCTGCCAGGCCAAAGTGACCGACCGCGGCCAAGTCCGTGAAGTCATCTGGCACAGCGAAGCCTCGCCCGTCATCCGCGATGGATAGAACCAGGCCACCACCCTCTCTGATCAATCGAATCGTCACCCGCTGCGCCGCGGCATGACGGCCGACGTTACTGAGCGCCTCCTGTGCGATACGATAGAGATTGATGGCCACTGCGTCCTTGAGGGATCCGAACTTGCCGTCGGACCCAAGCTCAAGCTCCACCGGCACGCCGTGCTGAGCCGACCAATCCTCGGCCATGGCCTGGACGGCGGCTCCCAACCCCAGCGTATCGAGCATCGGCGGACGGAGCTCGGCGCACACCTGCCGCAGTTCCGCCAGCAGTGCCTGCACCTCAGCGCGGATCTCCTCCAACGTGGGCGCCATAGAGGAACGTTGCCCGCCAACAGCGTCAAGAAGAAACCCCAACTCCAGCTTCAGGCCCACCAGCACCTGGATGGGCCCGTCGTGGAGCTCACGCGCCAAGCGCGCACGCTCCTCCTCCCGCGATCGCAGCAGCCGACGCTGCGCCTCAGCCAGCCGTTCCCGACTGGCGCGGATCTCCGCCAGCTGAGTCTGCAGCGCTTCCACCAGGAGCACGTTGTTCAGGGCAATCTCCGCCTGCCGGGCCAGCGTCTCCAGGATACGTTCGTCGCCCGCCGATAAGGGATCGCCATCCTCTCTCGGGCCAACCGTCCAGAGGCCGCGGATCTCGCCACGGAACCGGAGCGGGAACCGCCGAACCTGTCGCTTCACGTCTCGCGTCGGGACCTCCGCCTCAGGCCCCACCCAGAGCCGGGCGCCACTCAGATGCATCTGAGTGGGCACCCACTCGGTCAATACGGCCCTCAGCTGGCCCCGCGTGAGGCTCCCTGTCAGGGCATCGCTCACGCTTCCCACCACCGCCGGGTAGTCATACCATCCGCCGTAGAACAGTCGATCGACAAATCGCTGCACAGTCGACCGAGCCCAATTGAAGGACACTCCCACGAGCAGGGCCAGCGCGGCCACGATGCTCGTGTGCAAGATGAGATTGCCGCCCAGAAGCCGATCAACGACAAGGAGAGGGCCCAGGTACAGTCCGCAGACGGCCACCGAGAGGAGAGCGTAGACGAGCGCTCGGTTTAGCAAGCGTTCGATGCTGAACAAACCGTAGCGTGCGGTGGCGACGGCATAACCCAGAAGCGGCAGCAGCAGCAGCGGACGTATGGCCCACTCCGGCGCCAGACTTGTTCCTTTTGAAGCAGCCGGCACCCAATAGAGGAATGCCGAGGCGACGCATGCCAGCGTCACGCTGACCACGACCACCCGCAGCCGTCTCCTCTGATCGGCGTCTGCACGGAGGAAATAGACGTAGCACCCGGCGGTCACGGCGGCCAGCAACTCGAGGCCAAAGCACATGACGACGACCGGGGCAGCCACAACAGGGTCGATGAGCCACTGGAAAATCGCGGCTACGTAGATCGCATCGGCGACGAAGGCAGCGCCGTAGGTAGCCGCCAACCCCCAGCGCCTCTGGCCTCGGTTGCCGAGTGGTACAGGATAGGTCACGTGATAATGCAGCAGGAAGGGAGCGGTCAAACTGATGGCCAGAATCGGGGTTATCAGTGGAAGCGAGGAGGTGTGAATCCAATTTAGATAACCGAGAGGTGGCAGTAGAACGGCGACCGCCACCACCTGGGCCAGGCAGAAGAGAAGGCGCACGTCGGGTCGGTAACTTCGCCGGTAGAGCAAGATCGCACTACTACTCCAGAAGACCAGGGCGACGACCGTGGAGCTGACCAGCGTCGAGAGAGCGGCCTGCGCCAACGGGACGAACCTCACACGCAGGGTCTGCAAGCTGCCATCGCGGCGTACGACGACGCTGGCTGTCTCACCGGGTCCCACAAGCTTGCTGGGCAGCGCCACATCGTAGGACTCGGAGGGAATGCCGTTGACTGTCCGGATAACGTCGCCCTCTCGCAGGCCCGCGGCCTCTGCCGTGGCGCCCGCCGTCACGTGTCCGAACTTCAACGCATCGACGCGTGCCTCAGGCACGCCGACATGTCGGTACGAGAGGACCGACACCAGGATGTGGAGTAGCGTCAATAGAGAAAGCAGCGCGAAGGGCCAGCGAATCAGCTTCCGACAGGGGTTCTCACGAGAGGCCATTGCCCCTGCCGCCCGGTTCCGGAATCTCAACCAATCCGTGGTGGATGGCCCACAAGGCCGCCTGGGTCCGGCTATTCACGCGCAGTTTGGCGTAGATGTTGCTAACGTGGTTCTGGACCGTGCGCTTGGTCACCACCAGCGTCCTGGCGATGGCGGCGTTGTCCAGCCCTCGCGCCAGCAGTACGAGCACCTCGGTCTCGCGCGGCGTGAGAGGGGATTCCCGGGAAGACCGGGAGTCCGACGATGCTTCACCAAGGGCGCGCCCGACCACCTGAGAGGCCACTGCCGGGCTCAGCCAGGCATCCCCGCTTGCGGTTGCCCGCACGGCACGAACCAGCGTCCTCAGCGCCTCATCCTTGAGCACGTATCCGACAGCACCCCGCTCCAGCAGGCCGAAGACCGTCTGCGGATCGTCGTACGCCGTCAGTACCAGTACTGCAGTATCGACGTCCCGGGCCCGTAGCTGCTCCACCACCTCCACGCCGCTGAGATCCGGCAGACGAACGTCCAGAAGCAGGACATCGGGGCGATGGAGCTCGACAAGATGCAGTGCCTCGGCGCCACTCACCCCCTCGGCACACACGGTGATATCGCCGGCAGCACCAAGCACTTTCCGTATGCCGGCACGAACGACGGGATGATCGTCGACGACAACGACTGTGATCATACCACCCGGCCCCATACTGTGCCTCGATCGTTAGACGGACATGGCCGCGCGCTTTGGGATAACCAGCGAGCTATTGGGTTGTAGGATGTGGTGGTCTGGCTAGCCTTACAGGATGCCTACTTGACTGTGGTCGGCCAGCGTCAACTTGTACGCCTTCGGCTTGATGGGCGAGCGGGTCAGGTTGACGTTCCGCCCGATGAGACTGTCCTGGATCCGCGCCGGGATGCCACGAATGACGCTCTCCTCCAGGACGATAGCCCGCTCGATCTCGCTGTCCTCGATCTCCACATCGTGGTAGATCGAGGTAAAGGGCCCGATGTAGGAGTTCACCACCCGGGTCCGCTCCCCGATGATGGCCGGCCCGCGGATCACGCTGTTAATGATCTCGGCGCCTTTCTCAATGATCACCCGACTGTCGACCTCGGAGTCGCGATCGACGTAGCCCTCAAGGGCCGGGCTCAACTCCTCCAACACCAGGCTGTTCGCCTTGAGGAGCTCGTTGGGCTCTCCGGTGTCGATCCACCAGCCGCGATGGACGTAGGGGTAGACCTTGAAGTCGTTCTCCACCAGCCACTGAATGGCATCGGTGATCTCCAGCTCGCCGCGCCAGGACGGCGTGATGCTGTCGACGGCCTCGTGGACGTGATGGTCAAACATGTAGATGCCCACCAGAGCCAGATCAGAGGGTGGCTCGTCGGGCTTCTCCACCAGATGGACCACCCGCCCCTCGCCGTTCAGCTCCGCCACGCCGTACCGCTCGGGATGCTCCACCCGGGTGAGGACAATCTGGGAGCTCCAATCGGACTGCTGGAACTGCCGCACCAGCTCACCGATGCCGCCCTGAATGACATTGTCTCCCAGGAACATGACGAAGGATTCGTCGCCCAGGAAGTCGCGGCTCACTTTAACCGCGTGGGCCAATCCGAGGGGGTTCTCCTGGTGGATGTAGGTGATGTCGACGTCCCATCGTCCACCCCGCCCCACGGCGGTCTTGATCTCCTGGGCCGTGTCACCGACGACGATGCCGATGTCGTCGATACCGGCATCGCGAATGGCCTCAATGACTCGGAAGAGGATCGGCTTGTTGGCCACCGGGATGAGCTGCTTGGCGCTGGTAAACGTCAGGGGGTAGAGGCGCGTGCCCTTGCCACCGCTGAGAATCAAAGCCTTCACGTACACTCTCCTTTTATGCGCTTATCGAATCATACCCTCACCCAACCCTCTCCCTGGCAGGGAGAGGGCTATGTGATCAATAGGTGCTCAGCGTAGCGCCCCGCGTGGCTTCGTTGAGCACGGCGCCGATGATGCGAACGTTGACCCGTTGGAGAAGCTCCTTGGCGCGCCCCGCGTGATCGCGGCGCGTGCGTCCTGCGGCGACCACCAGGAGCACGCCGTCGACCTTGGTGCCCAATACCGCCGCATCGGTCACGGCGACGACGGGAGGCGCGCCGAAGAGGATCACGTCGGCCCGCTCCTTGAAGACGTCGATGACCTGCTCCATCTTGCTGGAGCCGAGGATGTCCGCCGGGTTGGGGGGCAGAGGGCCGCTGGGCACCAGCAGAAGGTTCTCCACGCCGACGTCCAGAAGCGGCGGGTCGTCCAGAGCCTCCTCCTCGAGGATCATCGTGGTCAGCCCGCGGTCGTTGGCCACGCCAAAAAGCTCGTGGAGACCGGGGCGGCGCAGGTCGGCGTCTACCAGGATGGTGCGCCGCTCTCCCTGGGCCATCGTCACAGCCAGGTTGACCAGAACCTCGGACTTGCCCTCGTCCGGCGCGGCCGAGGTGACGATGAGGGACTCGACAGGTCTGTCGAGGGCGGCGAAGAACGTGAGGTTGGTGCGCAAGGTGCGATACGCCTCGGCCGCCGGGCTGCGTGGATCGGTCAAGGTGATAAGATCGAGTGTCTCGGCCATGGTTTCTTCCTTTGTAGGTCGGGGCAGACGGTTCCGCCCGCCTCCCGACGGCGTCACTTGGTGGAGGGGATGGCGCCCACGACGGTCAAGTCAAGCTGGCGCTCGAGATCCTGAGGCGTGCGGATCACGCCGGCCTCAAGCCACTCCATGAAGAAGACGGCCACCCCGGCGATGACCAAGCCGAAGACGACGCCGGCGGCTGCCATAATCTTGGTGCTGGGAGGCCATGATTGGCCGTAGCTGGGGGGATCGCGCAGGATAGCGTCGACGCGGTCCTCCTTGCGCAGCTTGGTGTTTTCCTCATTACGCCATTGAACCAGCAGGTTGGCCCACGTACGGGCGATGTCGTTGGCCTGATCACCGTCGTAGTCCTCGACCTCGATCTTGATCACCAGGCGATCGCCCTCCGCGGCGAAGTGGGTGTTCGCTCGCAGGCCCTCCGGCGTCATCGGGAGCTGAAGCTCGTCGATCACGTCCTGGGCCCACGTCTTGGAGTTCGCTACCGTCATATAGGAGCGGAGAAGGATCTTGGCCGACTGCGTGAGGCCGAAGTCGGGTCGAGCCGGAGAGATGATCACCTCCGCCGTAGACGTGTACTGCGGGTGCTGAAGTTCGCTGAAGACCACGGCGCTGCCGGCGGTCAGCACGACAGTGACGACGATGATCCACCAGCGCTTGCGTAAGATACGAACGTAATCGTTAAATGCCATGACTTGGTTACCTCCTTAGGACATCGCCAAGCATTCTACCATACGAATGGACAATGAACAATGGTCAATGAACCAACGAGCCAATGATCAATAGGCCAATGAACAATGGTACCTATTCACCTTGTGGCTCTCATGCTCTAGCCGGATTAGGCGGCCTTCCGCCCGTGATCCGGCGATTTCGCGCCCAAGACCGCGGATCACGGCTCGTCTCGAGCCATCCGCTGGGAGCAGCAGGTGAACAGTTACGAACAATGAACGAATGGGTCAGTGGGCGCTGGAGACAGACTGGGGGTGCTCCTCTTCTGCTCTGAGCGAATCTGAGTTTCTGCTGCGTCGGGCTTGAAACCGCAGGATTCAGCTACCGAGTACTTCACAAGCCCAGTCTGTCGAGCCACCGTCATAACCCCGTCATAGGAAAGCACCTCACGCCAACTGGAACCCCACGTTCGGCCTGCCGAACCCCCCGACAGCTCAGTGTCCAAGTAGGCATCGTTCATCGCCTCATTCCAGATTGATCATTGATCATTGCCTCTTCGGTATGCACGCCAGAACCGCCCACCCCAGCTCCTCCAGCTCCTCAGCCTCTTGGACTGTGGGATCGAGGTAGTGCCAGAGGAACGCCAGACCGACGCCCACGAACAGCGCCAGACCCACCCTCACCGCCGGCCCGAGCAGCTGCGTGCGCAGGCTGGGGGGCATCGGAGCCGGCACGGGGGCATCGAGCAGATGGACGGCCGGCTGCAGGTCCTCCAGCTGCGGGTAATAGGTCACGCTGTTCTCCGTCAGCTCGTCAGCGACAGCGTTGGCCAGGGTCACGACCTGCTCGGGATCCGCCCATGTCAGGTAGACCACCAGAATCGACTGAGCGTTGTCGGTGACGATGGCACCCTGGACGGCAGATGGGGGGATGTCCTCCCCTGCCACACCAAGTCGCTCGACCACGGCCTGCGCGAAAGCGCCAGTCTCGGCGACGTCGGCCAGGCCGTTGGCGATATACTCCGAGGTCAACCAGGGGTAGTAGCGATCGTAATCCAGGCTCAGCCCAGCCGGTTCCGTGCCGGCCGAGAAGCGCATCACTACTCGGTAGGTCGTCGGTGGGGGCGCGTACGTCGCGACGACGTAGATGAGCACCACGGCCACCGGCGCGACGACGAGCCACCAACGCCGCAGCAGGATCTTGGCGTACGTTCTCAGCTCCATGGAGCTATCCTCCTCGCTAACTGGGGCCGTCACCGAGGCCCCGCATCTGCTCTCGGACAAACCGGCTCAGCTTCTTTCGGAAGACGGCGACGTCGAAGCGCTCCGCGTTGGTGCAGCACGCCTGCGGGTCGATGGCGTCTGGATCGAAGGCTCGCACAGCCTCCGCCAGCGCCTTGGGCGTCTGTCGATGGAAGAAGGTCCCCGTCTCTCCATCCCGAACCGTATCCAGCGCACCGCCGGCGCCATAGGCGATCACCGGCCGGCCGGCGGCCTGGGCCTGCACCGGCGCGATACAGAAATCCTCCACGCCGGGCAGAACATAGGCCTTGCAGCGGGCAAAGAGGCCCGGCAGCTCCTCGTCGGGGACGTAGCCGAGGAGGGTGACCGTGGGACCGGCCAAGGCCTCCAGGGCCTCACGATCCCGCCCATCCCCCGCGATCACCAGCGGGCGCCCCAGCTGGTTGAAGGCCCGCACGGCCAGGTCGATCCGCTTGTAGGGGATCAGACGGGAGACGATGAGATAATAGTCACCACGATCGTCGGCGGGCTGGAAGCGGCCAGTCTCCACCGGGGGATGAATGACGACGGCTTCGCGATGGTAATGGCGGCGGATCCGCTCCTTGATCTCCCGAGAGATAGCGACGAAGCGATCCACCCGTCGAGCAGCCCGATAATCCCAGCGGCGCAGCGCGGCGATCACAGGTCGCAGGGCCACCTTCAGCGGCCCAGGCAGCGCCTCACGGGCCGCGTAGGCCTCAAAATCCCAGACGTAGCGCGTGGGGGCCAGACAGTAACAGATGTGGAGCGCGCCGCCGGACCGCACGCCGTGGCAGAAACCGGACTTGTTGCTCAAGACCAGGTCGTAGGAAGAGAGATCGAGCCCGGAGAAAGCAACAGGGTAGAGCGGCAGATAGGGTTGATGATGGCAATAGATACCCGGCAGACGATCCATCCAGGTGGTCCGAACGTCCCAGTCGCGGTAGGCCGCAGGCATCCCCTCACGCCAGTACATCGACGTGTGGATGGGACTGCCGGGGAACATACCGGCGAGTGTCTCCAGGACGTCCTCGGCCCCTCCGATCTGGTTGAGCCAGTCGTGGACGAGGGCTACGCGGGGAGCAAGATTGGGCATGCTCATTCGCTCGATCGCCCTCTCATTGGCCGCCAGCTTACCCGGTGGATCGGCGAGAGTCCCAGGCGGGCCAGGGCGTCCCGATGCTGCTGCGTACCGTAGCCCTTATGCTGTGCAAAACCGTAGCCCGGATACTCCTCCTCGAAAGCGACCATCAACCGGTCCCGCTCGACCTTGGCGACGATGCTGGCAGCGGCCACGCTCAGACAGCGAGCATCCGCCTTGGGAAGCGACTGCTGGGGGAGGCACAGCCCCGGAAGCTCCAGATAGTCCACCAACAGCGCGTCGACTTGCCCCTCCAGCTCGGTCACCGCCCGCCCCATCGCCAGCCGCGTGGCCGACACGACGCCCCAAAGGTCAACCTCGCCCGGCTTCCCCCAGCCGACGCCGACCGCCACGGCAATCTCCTGGATGACGGGAAGCAGCGCTTCGCGACGCCCAGGCGTCAGCAGCTTGGAATCTCGAACGCCGTCCAACGCGGTGGGAAGATCGTCGTGATCGAGGGGCAGGACGACCGCTGCGGCACAGACCGGTCCGGCCCACGCGCCGCGGCCTGCCTCGTCCAAACCGGCCACCCGGCTGTGGCCCACGGCGCGCAAGGCGTATTCCTCAGAGAGATCGGGGATCGGGGAGGGATTCATCCGTCGGGAACTGATCAGGTGGTCCAGCGGCGCTGCTCAGCCTTGAGGTAGGAGGACAAGGGAGCAACAGGACCTAGGCCGGGAGGTCATCGTACAATCCCTTCAACTCGTTGAACCGGACGCGCAAGACCTCCCGCGTCATCTCAACAGACTCCCGCAGGTAGCGAGCCAGCGCTCCCGTCTGATCCTTGGTGTCGCTCTGATCCCGGTTCAGCCACTCGACCTCCACCTCCTTCAGGGTGTAGCCGGCCTTCTCGAAGAGGTGGAGCAACTCGACATCGTAGGCCGAGACCTTCCATCCCTTGGGCCTGTCCTTCTGCTTGAAGAACTGGAGCTGAGGGAAGATCTCCATAGCGGCCTGGCGGCGACACGACTTGAAGCCACACTGGGTATCGCTGATCTCGCGCAGGAGGATCAGGCGGCGAAGCGATCGAAAGACCATACTGCCAACTCGTCGGACGATCGAGAAGCCCTCTCGCTCCGTCCCCCGGGATCCAATCACCACGTCATACCCCTTTCCGTACCAGGGGAGGAGCTTCTCCAGTTCCCTAAGAGGGGTGGATTGGTCCATGTCGGTGAAAAGGACTATCTCCCCCCGGGCTTTCTGGATACCGGCCCAAACCGCCGCCGGCTTGCCCCCATGAGGGATGTCGAACAAGTGAAAACCCTGCTTATCCTGAATGAAGTCCTCGACCAGACGCCTGCTCTTGTCCGTCGAGGCGTCATTGACGATGATCACCTCCCACAGGTAGTCTCGACCCGTCAGATAGCGGTGTACCTCTCCCAGCACCCCGCTCTCCAGGTTCCTGGCTTCGTTGTAGCAAGGGATGACGAGCGAGAGGTAAGGTTGGGGACGTTCATCATACATCATCAATGCTCACCAGTATTCCTATCACGACAGACCAAACGCAAGAGACACCACGACGACCTGACTGACCAGCGGCACCTATGATACCCACTCTAGGCCCTTTCGTCAATTCCGGTCAAGAGGCGCTCCAGGTAGGTTCGATCGACCGTGCGGCTGCGCTGGACGGGCCCCCGTTTGGGCACCATCCTGGGAACGCTACCGGTCAGCCCGGCCAGCTGCCCTCTCAGGCGCGCCCGGGCCGCGGCGCCGCGCCAGGCTCTCAGAGCCTCCAGAGCGATAAGGAACTGCCTCCGCAGCACGGCCCCCCCATAGCGCCGCCAGAGATCGCTGGGATAATCCTTGACCAGGACGTAGATCGTGTTGCGCCCGTCGTAGAAGCTCGCGGTGGTCCCTCCGCCGGTGGCACTCAACTTGTGGTAGACGACGGCCCGAGGAGCGTAGACACACCGCCAGCCCGCCAGCTGAGCGCGCCAGGCCAGGTCGACGTCCTCGCACGAATAGAAGAAAGCCTCGTCCAGGAGCCCCACCTGCTCGAGCATCGTGCGGCGGTAGGCCGCGCTGCCGCCGCAGGCACCGAAGACGTACTCCTCCCGGTCGTACTGCCCCTCGTCCCGCTGCCAGACCCCGCGGTTGCCCGGCACGCCGTCCACGCGGTAGAAATCCCCGGCCGTGTGGAAGATGTCGCGCCGGTCGAAGAGCAGCATCTTGGAGGCCACCAGGCCCGCCTCCGGATGGCGTCGGAAGGCGGCCAGCACCTCCTCCAGCCACCGCGGGTCGACCTCGGTATCGTTGTTCAGCAGAACGAGAAACGCCCCCCTCGCGGCCCGCATTCCGGCGTTACAGGCGCCAGCGAAGCCGCGATTCTCGCCCAGCGGCAGCAGGCGCGCCTGGGGATAGCGACGCTCCAGCAGATTCAGGGAGCCGTCAGTGGATCCGTTGTCGACCACGATGACCTCGACGTCCGCCACCGTCTGCCGCCGCAGGCTGTCGAGACAGGTGGGAAGGTGTTCCACGCCATTCCAGTTGGGGATGATGACCGAGACAGAAGGTGATCTATTATCCATCTCTAATACAATTGTGCTTGAATTCAGGACGATAAAGAGGTATAATAGCATGCGGAGCGCGTACGCGCCACCTGACGCCCAGAGCAGTGGGTGATCTCAAGTGACTATCATCAACGACTGAGGAGGTATCTATGGCGACGATCACGACGCATCACAAGGGCGACATGCTCTTCGAAACCAAGCTTGGAAAGCACAGTCTCCAGGTAGACGTACCGGCCAGCATGGGCGGCAGCGATCGCGGACCGACCCCACCCGAGGTCTTCGTGGCCTCGTTGGGCGCCTGCGTAGCAGCCCTGGTTGCCAACTACTGCAACAAGGCCAACCTGAACACCGAGGGCCTCACGGTGGACGTCAGCTACGAAAAGGCCTCCGATCCCACTCGGCTGGTTGGCCTGAAGATCAACGTCGACGTACCGAACGCCGACATCTCCGGGCGAGAGAACGCTATCAAGCGCGTCGCAGACCGCTGCCCTGTCCATCAGACGATCTGCTCGCTGGAGGGCGTCGACATCGAGGTCAGCGGCCAGACCGGCTAAGTCGGCTGAGGACATACACAACGACATAGACACGCGAACTCCCTTCACGGGCTGCGACCCGGAAGGGAGTCTGCTTTCTCGGTCTCAATCCCTCACCCGCCGACCGTCTCCAACAGAGGCTGTCCCTTCGTCTCGCGCCCGAGCAAGAACACGGTCAACCCGCCGACGACGAAGGAGACGGCGTACAGCGTCAGGGCGGCCACGAGCGAGGAGGCGAGAAGAGCCCCGCCCAGGCTGGGCGCGATGGCGCCGGCGATGCGCGTCATGCCGCTGGCCCATCCCATCCCCGTGGCCCGCACCTCGGTGGGATAAAGCTCCGGCGTGTAGGCGTAGAGCACACCCCAGGCCCCAAGGGTGAAGAAGGACATCAACATAGCGGCTCCCACGATAAAGGACAAACCGCTCACAACGGCGAACAAATAGGTGAACACGCCGCTGAAGACGAGATAGACCGCCAGCGTCCACTTCCGGCCCCAGTGCTCCACCAGATAGATGGCCGAGAAGTAGCCCGGAAGCTGCGCCAGGGCCAGGAGAAACGTGTTCTGATAGGTCTGCAGGAACTCGAACCCCCGGTCGACGAAGATGCCCGGCAGCCAGATGAAGATGCCGTAGTAACCGAGGGAGATGGTGAACCACCCCACCCAAAGCATCAGCGTCGAGCGGGTAAAGGGCTTCTTCCACAGCGCGGAGACGGTGACGTCGGCCGTGCGCTCTTGCACCTCCAGACGATCGACGGCCAGCGTGGTTCCGTTCTCCCGCGCCACCTGCTGGAGCACCTCACGAGCCTCCGCCTCGCGCCCCTCGATCAGGAGATAGCGGGGCGACTCGGGGATGTGACGACGGATGAAATAGACGATAGCCCCGGGCACGGCGGACACCGCCAACAGGACACGCCACCCGACGATTGGGGCACGCGGGAGAATCAACCAGGCCAGGCCGGCCACGACGATGGTGCCCACAGCCCAGAAACTCTCCAGGAGCACCAGGTAGCGGCCGCGATTCTTCTTGGGCAAGTACTCGGAGAAGACGGTGAAATCCACCGGCAGCGTACCCCCCACGCCAAAGCCGGTGATGGCCCGGAGCAGGACCAGCCAGACGTAGCCCGGAGAGAGGGCGGACAGGAAGCCGAAGACCGAGTCGACCAGCACGGTGAGCTGGAACCCGATCTTACGCCCCACGTAGTCCGTGATCGTACCCCAGAACCAGGCGCCCACCAGCATGCCGATGAAGATGGCCGTGCCGATCAACCCCGCCTGGGCCGACGTCAGCGACCACTGCCTGATGACGTTCGGTATGACGTAGGAGATGATAATCACTTCCATGGCATCGGCGGCCCAACTGGCGCCGCAGATGGCCAGCAGCTTGTACTGGAACGGGCCGACGCCGATCTCCTCGACGGCCTCGCCAACGGTCATAGTCCTCTCATTCATCGAATCTCGCGCATCCTTTCACTAACTCTCCGCCTATCGCGCCCTGATCACGCAGACGCGCCGGACAGAGTAAGAAACGCCACTCCGGACCCAGAGACCATCGCGGTCGCCTCACTCGACGGTATTGTATCATAAGACGAGTTGAATGGACAAATCTCCGTGCGCATAGGTTCCGTCGGCAGGACAGCTCTTGACCACAGCTCTCCGGCGATGGAACCTCCAGCCTGAGGCCCCTCACGACCACTTACCTACATAACAAGGTGGGGGAAGCTCGTTCAGGAGATCTTGCCCATCAGAGGTACTGTCTCCGGTCACCGAGAGATGGTCTCTCTGGTTACTGCGAGTCAGCGCATCCGTGAGGTACCGTCAGCCGGGATGTCAACCGCAGGCAGAGCTGCTCTCCCCCCCTCCAGAAGCGCTTCGTCCAGAGCCTGCGCGACCTTGCGGTCGGCCACCGACATAGGCAGATCGTCCAGGGCTGCGGGCAGCACCCAGCGGACCGCGGCGCAATCGAGGCAACGGGGGTCGCCGTCGCGCAGTCGACACCAGAAGGCGTGCAGCGTGATGCGGAAATGGGTGTACCCGTGATCCACCACCGTCAGCCGCTCGCCCACCTCGACGATCACGTCCAGCTCCTCCGCCATCTCGCGAACCAGGCACGCCGGCAGGCTCTCGCCGTCCTCGCACTTCCCGCCGGGGAATTCCCACATGCCGCCCAACATATCATCGACGTTGCGCTGGGCCATCAGCACCGCCCCGTCACCTCGGACGGTGACGGCAGCCGCGACGTCGTAATGGGGGATCTTACGTCGCGGCCGACGGACGGGCAGCTCCTCCTGTTTCCCGGCCGCGTAGGCCCGGCAGAGATCGCGCAGCGGGCAGCGCTGACAAGTGGGGCCGCGCGGCGTGCAGACCGTAGCCCCCAGCTCGATGAGGGCCTCGTTGAAGAGACCCACCCGCTCTGCGGGCAGCAGGTCGGCCGCCAGATCCCGCACCTTCCGCTTGGTGGCCGAACGCGTCACGTCATCCCGGATGGCGAACAGGCGGCAGAGCACGCGCCGCGCGTTCCCATCCACAGCCGGCACCCTCTCACCAAAGGCCAGCGATGCGATGGCGCCGGCGGTGTACGTGCCCACGCCAGGCAGGGCCTTCAGCTGCTCGAAGCTCCTGGGCAGGTCGCCGCCGTTCGACGTCACCAGCTGCTGGGCGGCCTGATGAAGGCGACGGGCGCGGGCGTAGTAGCCGAGGCCCTCCCAGATCTTCAGCACCTCCTCCAACGAGGCCTCGGCCAGCGCCCAAAGCGAGGGAAAGCGATCGAGAAAACGCTCATAGTAGGGGATGACGGTATCCACCTGGGTCTGCTGGAGCATCACCTCCGAGACCCAAACGCGGTAAGGGGTGCGATCCCGCCGCCAGGGCAGGTCGCGAGCGTGGTCAGTGAACCAGGACAAGAGGCGACCGGCGACCTCCCGGCGCATCTCCGGATGGGCGTGATCCGCGTTCCTCCACTGCGTGGTCTCTTGGTCCGTCATAGGCTAACATCTCCTGTCAGAACGGCGCACTGCTGTGTAACTATACCGTGCTCCAAGCAGACGACAAGTCGACGTGGACCGAACTCTGCGCAGGATTGTGCAACCACGCAATTTCTGCTATCATTGCCCCCAAGGAACTCACTATGAAAATCGGTATCATCTCCGACACTCACGACGACCTGGGCGTGCTAGAGCGCGTACTTGGCATCCTGAGAGACGAGGAGATCAACAAGCTGCTCCACTGCGGCGACCTCTGCGGCCCGGCCGTCGTCGAGGCCTTATCTGGCTTCGACACCTGGATCGCGCGAGGAAACATGGATCGTCATCCCGAACTGGAGCCAGCAGCTCGAGAGGCGCTCGGGGCGGGAAGGCTGGCCGATCGCCACCGCCTGACGCTGGCAGGCTACTCAGCCGTTCTCGTGCACGGTCATCGGGAGAACAAGCTGAGACAACTGATCAACGCCGGGGAGCACGCCTACGTGTTTCACGGACACACCCATCGGCGGCGCGATGGGCGCCAAGGCCCGACAAGGGTGATCAACCCGGGAGCGCTAGGCGGCATGCGGTGGCAGCAACGCTCCTTCTGTATCCTCGATCTATCATCGGGGGAGGTAGACTTCATCAGAGTCTGACCGAGCTCGCGAGGATTGGAATAGAGCCATCGAATCTCTCCTTCCTCGCGACGGTGCTCCATTTCTGAAAACTGGTGTGCAGCCAAAGGCATCGAGCACGACGCATGAGGCCTGATGAATCGGAATGAGGGTCCCTATGAGCAACGAACTGTTCCGCTTCTCGACCACCCTGGAGGTCCGCTGGCGAGACCTGGATGCTATGAGCCACGTCAATAACGCCGTCTACTTCACCTATTTGGAGCAAGCCCGCGTCCATTACCTGCGCGAACTGGGGCTCATTCCGGACCGGCCGGCGGGCGTCGGGTTTATCCTCGCCGAGGCCAACTGTCAGTTCAAATCTCCGCTCAAACTGGGGGAGCGCGTGACGATACACATCCGGGTGAGTGACCTGGGCCGCTCCAGCTTCGTCTTTGCGTACCGTATGGAGGGAGAGGACCATCGGCTGGCGGCGGAGGCCCGCAGCACGCAAGTCTATTATGACTATGACCGGGGAAGCTCCATCCCCCTATCCGACGCTTGGCGCCAGGCCATCTTGGCCTTCGAACCGGGGCTTTCATCTAAGGCAACGTAGTCCATTTTGATAAGGAGATTGAACAATGACTTCACAACCCCTAGAGGCATGCCAACTGCGCCAAGCTTGCGATCCAGCGCAGTTTGACTTCGAGACGACAGAGGAGCTGGAGGACCTAGAGCAGATGATCGGTCAGAAGCGAGCGGTGGACGCCGTTCGCTTCGGCATCGGTATTCAGCGCGATGGGTACAACCTCTACGCGCTGGGCCCCAGCGGCACCGGGAAACGGACCACCATCTCCCAATTCCTGGAAAGAAAGGCTGCCGAGGAGCCGGTGCCCTCCGACTGGTGCTACGTCAACAATTTCGAGGACAACCACAAACCCAGCACGCTGGAGCTCCCGCCGGGAAAAGGCACGAATCTGCGCGACGACATGGAACAGCTGATCGAAGAGCTCCGCACGGCCATACCGACCGCCTTCGAAAGCGAGGACTACCAGACGCGCAAACAGGAGCTACAAGAGGAGTTCCAGGAGAAACAGGAAGAAGCGCTAAACGAGATCCAGGAGAAAGCCAAAGAACGAGGCATCGCCCTGATCCGCACGCCCGTCGGCCTGGCCTTTGCCCCCGTCGAAGAGGGCGAGGTCGTCAGCCCCGACGAGTTCCAGAAGCTGCCCGACGAGAAACGCGAGCGGGTCAAGGAGGACATCGCCGAGCTTCAGGAAGAGCTGCAGGAGACGATGCGCCAGGCCAGGCAGTGGGAGCGAGAGACCCGCGAGAAGACCAAGGAGCTAAACCGCCAGGTGGCGATGCTCGCCGTGGGACACCGCATCGATGAACTGCAGGAGAAATACGCGGATCTCGAATCGGTGGTGGCCTACCTGGAGGCGGTCAAGAACGACGTCGTCGACAACGTCGACGACTTCCGCAAGACCGGCGAGGAGGAGGCCGAGGCCCTCCTGGGCATGCCGATGCAACGCATCCGCGAGGCCAAGTTCCGCCGCTACCAGGTGAACGTCCTGGTGGATCACAGCGAGTCGGATGGCGCTCCGGTGGTCTACGAGGAACACCCCACCTACAACAACCTGATCGGACGCATTGAGCACATCGCGCAAATGGGCGCCCTGGTGACCGACTTCAATTTGATCAAGCCCGGGGCTCTCCACCGAGCCAACGGCGGTTATCTGCTGGTCGACGCCCGCGAGCTCCTGATGCAGCCGTATGCCTGGGAGGGGCTCAAGCGCGTCCTTCGTGCGCAGCAAGTGCGCATCGAGTCGCTGAGTCAGGCGTTGAGCCTGGTCAGCACAGTCTCGCTGGAACCAGAGCCAATACCGCTGCGGGTGAAGATCGTGTTGATCGGCGAACGATTGCTTTACTACCTCCTCAACCAGTACGATCCGGATTTCAGCGAACTCTTCAAGGTCGAGGCCGACTTCGACGACCAGATGCCCAGGACGTCGGAGAACGACCGACTGTACGCCCGGCTCATCGCCACTATGGCAAGGCGCGAGGATCTACGTCCCTTCGATCGCGCCTCCGTGGCGAGGATCATCGAGCGGAGCAGCCGCATCGTCGGTGACACGAAGAAGCTCTCCACCCATCTGTTGAGCATCGCCGATCTGCTGGAGGAGGCCGACTACTGGGCCGGCGAGGCAGGAAACGGCGTCGTGACCGTCGAGGACGTCCAGCGAGCGATCAACGAGCAGATCAACCGTTCGGACAGGCTACGGGATCGGACCCACGAGCACATCCAGCGGGGCATGATCCTCGTCGACACAGAAGGAGAGAAGACAGGCCAGGTCAACGGCCTCTCGGTCATCGCGCTGGGTAACTTCGCCTTCGGGCGTCCGAGCCGCATCACGGCCCGCACGCGGTTGGGCAAGGGAAACGTCGTGGACATCGAGCGCGAGGTCGACCTGGGCGGGCCAATTCACTCCAAGGGGGTGCTGATTCTCTCCAGCTACCTTGGCGCGCGTTACGCCCCCGACCATCCCCTCTCGCTGTCGGCAAGCCTGGTGTTCGAGCAATCCTACGCCGGCGTCGAGGGCGATAGCGCCTCGCTGGGGGAGCTATGCGCCCTGCTCTCAGCCCTCGCCGATGCTCCGATCAAACAGACCTTCGCAGTGACCGGCTCGGTCAACCAACACGGCGAGGTGCAACCGATCGGCGGCGTCAACGAGAAGATCGAGGGGTTCTTCGACACCTGCCAGGGGAAGGGGTTGACGGGCGAGCAGGGCGTGCTAATTCCCGTCTCGAACGTAGAGCACCTGATGCTCCGGGAGGACGTGGTCGAGGCCGTGGAGCGAGGGGACTTCCACATCTACCCGGTAGCCACCGTGGATGAGGCCCTGACGCTGCTGACCGGGATACGCGCCGGCGAACGTGATGAAGAAGGCGAATTCCCGGCGGGGAGCGTCAACCAACGCGTCGAGGCTCGCCTGATCGAGCTGGCGAAGAAACAACGCGACTTCGGCGAAGAGACCGAGGAGGATAGTAACGATGGCACCGAAGGATCCTCGGAGGAGGAGCACACGACGACACCCCAGGGATAGGCCCACGGAGCAGGGAGGAGTCACCACCAGACCTATGAACGAACAGGAAGACGAGCTGACCATCCAACGCATCTTGATCGGACTCGACGCGTCCCATCACAGCCTGGCAGCCCTCCAGGCGGCGGCCAAGCTGGCCAGCAGCCTGGGAGCGGAACTGCACGGGCTTTTCGTGGAGGACATCAACTTGCTACGCGTGGCGGCGCTCCCGGCGGCAAGAGAACTGCAGTTCCCCTTCGCCGATCAGGCACGATTGAACCCCGGGCGCATGCGGCGCCAACTGCGAGCCCAGGCGCGACAGGCGCGACAGGCGATCTCGTCCGTCAGCAAGCGGGAACGGGTTGAGTGGTCGTTTCAAGTCGTGCAGGGCAACGTCTCGGCCAAGGTCCTGGAAGAGGCAGCCAAGGCGGACATCCTCTGCGTGGGGAGAGTGAGCCGTCCTGTGATGCACCAGCCCGGCATCGGCTCAACGGCAGAGGCGGCCGCCATCGAGGCACCACGCTCCGTGCTCCTAATCTCCCGCGACAAACGGATCCACACCCCCATCGCGGTGCTCTACGACGGGTCGCCGGATACCGAGCAAGCCCTCTTGCTGGCCTCACGACTGGCTCAGGATATGAGAGGACTCCTCTCGGTCCTCGTCCCCGCCGCCGCGTCGGCCCCCTCGGAGGAGATCCAGAAGCGAATCACTGAGGCACTGGACGCCGAGGATCTGATCGTGCGATATCGAGAGCTGTCCGGATCTGGCGTGATGTCTCTCATCGACGCGGTTCGAACCGAAGGGACCGGCTTGTTGGTGTTTGGCGGCACCTTCCTGCCCGCAGACAGCGTGAAGAAGCTGCTCAACGAGGTGGACTGTCCGGTTCTCTTGATGCGGTAATCTCTCGATGCTCGATTGCAAAAGCCCTCGCTCTCCATGGAGAGCGAGGGCTTTTGCCTTGACGCGTTCTCAGCGCTACGTCTCGTCTTCGGCCTTCTTCTTCACCTTTGGCTCGACGTCAACGATAGTGGCGCCCTGACCCTGTTCGTTCTTCGATTCCTTCGGGGGTTCAATCATCGGCGGTTCCACGTCTCCCTGCATCGTAGTCTTGCCTCGCAGGTAGGCGCCCTCGTTCAACAACAGTGAGTTGACCGTCAGGTTGCCCCACACGCGACCGTTCTCCAAGATCTCGACCTTGTTTCCGTCGATATCGCCCTTGACCGCGCCCGAAATCGAGATATTGTGAGCCGTGATATCGGCGATCACCTTGGATCCCTCACCGACGATCAAGTTGCCGGTAATTTCGATGGTGCCCTCAAACACGCCCTCAATCCGAGCGCCGCCATCCGCCTGGATGTCGCCGCGGAAGTGAGCGTTGGGACCGAGCACGGTATCGATCTTCAAGTTCCTGCCTGAAGGCTTCTGCGAAGCCTTTTTTGACGATTTGTCGTCCTTTTTCCCTCTTCCGAACAAGGTTTTCCTCCTTAAGTGTCACTATCCGACGGTATCTGCAGCTATGGTATATCAGCTCCCCCCCGTTGTCAACCCACGTCGGGGAGGACGACGCCCCGTGCCTTCTTCAACGCCTGCTGCTCCTCCTGAGCCAGCGTCCGGGATGACGTCCAGCCATCGACTGGCTTGGCGTAGACGCGCGTCGCGTCACGACCGTAGAGGGCCGAGACAACCACGCCGTCGCCGTCGCCGTCGACCAGAGCTAGCGAGAAGCTCTGGTCTCCACCGGTGTCCTCGAAGGCGCTGTACCGCACGAAGCCGACACCCTGTATGCAACGCATCAAGGTCCGATCGATCTCCTCCATCTGAACAACCAGCCGTCCCGTACGGGTGTTCACGTTCGAGAACCGATCGCTCAGTTGTTCCAACGCTGCCGCGTAGCTCGGTTCCTCATCGCCGGAGAACAGACGCTCGTAGCGGCGCTCCGATCGGCGCAGGCGCGTCTGCAGGTCAAATCCCCAGACGACGACTACCACCAACAACACGCTCAACGCGAATGACCAGATAAGTAGTGCAATCTCCATCGGCGGTTGTTCACCTCCTAATCGACGCGCACCGGCCCGAGGATGATACGATCACCCACCAGGTCTCCAGACAAGTCTACCACAGGGAGTCGCCGCTGAGAAGTCATGCCATACATACCCACCTCCAGACGATAGCTGCCGGACGGTAGATCACCGGGAAGCGTCAAACGATAAGGGTCGGTGAAGGTCTGCCCCGGAAGCCACTTCGGGAACCAGAGATAGGTAGGGGCAGAGCCTCCAAGAGGCGTATAGTCCCAACCCGCCACTGGCCGCCCGGCTTCGTCGATCAAGTGGATGAAGACCGTCGCGCTGTCGCGCGGGGAAGCCAGCGCGCGCCAGGTGAGCGTCAGATGGAGGGCCTGGCCCGGCTCCACCTGAACAGGCTCCTCCCAGAAGGCAAGACGAGTCTGGAAACCATCTCGGACCCGAGCCTTCATCAGCCCCACCTGATTGTCTAGATTGGCCAGCGCCGCCTCCAACGTCCGATCGGACGGACCATCCCCGCCGGGCAGCACGGTGATGGTCTCCAACTCGACCATCGTCCGGCCCTGCGAGAGACGGAGCTCCGCCCGGCCTCCGCTCAGGTCGGCGTAGCCGAGCCGCAGCGGGTAGTCGCCCGGTGGCAGATTGAAGGGCACCAACAGCTCATACCGCTCCACCACGATCTCACCGGGCTCCCACTGCGTCGTCAGCAGCCGGCTGTCCGTCGTCCAGCGTTGCTCGACCGGACCCAGGCGCGCGTACGGCATCCAGATGCCCTCCATCCGTTTCTCAACGCTCTGATACAGGACCACCTCCAACGGCTCTCCGGCGCGCACGGTCGACGCAGGGAGATCGTAGCCCAGGATATGGACGCGCCCATCGGCCCACAGATCCAAGGGACGCGATGGCTCGGCCTCCGTCACGGGCGGCGCCTCGACCCGGTAGAAGGGTCCCTCCGGCACCAGCCGGAAGCCGGCGCGCCGAACAGGTGGGCGAAAATCGGGCAAGTAGACGGGCCCCTCCTCGATGTGAGACCAGACCGCCTGGTCCCACGGCGTGGCCGTGGAGACGTAGGTCAGCTTCACGTCCGCCTCGTCCAGCCGCTTCCCCTGCGTATAGGTATGGACCCAGAGAGGCGTCAGATACTCCCATGGCGCGAGAAGCACAGCTCCCTCCCCGCCTCCTACGAAGCGATGCTGGACAGCATCGACCCACGCTTCGGCAGCGGTGAAGTCGCGCAGGGAGATGCCGCGGGAGATATTCTGCACCGCGTGCACTGCGGGCCACGGCAGCAGAGCCAACGCCAGCAGCACGGGGAGAAGACCCGCTCCATGGCGCGCCCCATCCGCCCTACGCCCGATTTGCCCTCCCCAATCTATGAGGATCCAGGCGCCAGAGCCGGCCACGGCTGCTAACGCTGAGAAGGGCAACAGCAAATAGGCCATCACGTCCTGGACGGTGTTTAGGGTGAAGGCCAGATGACCCAGGAGGAAGATGCCCATCAAGAGACCCACCTGGGGCGTGCGACGGATCAAGGCGACCAATCCCAGGGGTACAAGGAGCAGGACGGGCAGAAGGAACTGCAGCCGCAGGAGCGACAAGAAGACCAGCCATCGATCAGGCTGGTCCGCCAGGCCGAAGTGAAACAGGTTACCCCGCAGGCCGCGAGCTGTGATATGCCTGACGAAACCGTCCCAGGTGTTCATATCGACGGGGCCGAAAGGTGTGTTAGGGCTGCGCAGGGGGTAGTAGAGAAGCGGACCCAACCCCAGGAGAAAGCAGCCGGATAGAAGCAACAGGGACCGCCAGCGAAGCAAGATGCGAGGGCGCACGGCCAGGATGAAGAGACCATAGGCCGGCACCCCCATCATCGTGATCGGATGATGCGTCACAGCCAGGCCAAGCGCCCAAGCGAAGCCGGCCAGCCAGCCGTCTCGGTCTGTGCGCCACCAGCGCGCCAACAGCCAGAGATGTGTGACGGCCAGGGCGGCGCTGACGATGTGGGCGTTGGCGTGGATGGCGTGCTGCCAGAGATCGGGGGCTGCCGCAAGGGCCAGAGAGGCGAACAGAGGCGCCAGCGGCGAGAGAAGACGGTCCCGCCCCAACGCGCCGCGCTTCTGCTGCAGCGCCGCCTGCAGATCAAAGACGAGCAGATAGACAGCGGTGACGGTCCAGGCACCGGTGGCGGCAGCCAGCAGATTGGTGCGGAAGGCGATGGTGCCCACCGAGACCACGACCTGCCACAGCTTCGCCAGCAAGGTATAGAAGGCATACCCGGGCGGATGGGCGATGCCCAGGATGGCGGGGATGAACTGGTATTCGGAGGGATCGCCGAACAGCGTGCCCGGGGCAGCTGTGCTGGCATAGAGGGTGAAGACCCCCAGGAAGAGGGGAACAGGAAGCCACGCCGCAAGTCTTTCCCCGGCGGACGCTGCGCCCCCGGCATATGAGGGTCTGGACTTAGTCATGCTTAACCACGATCACGTCGAGCACGGGATAAACGGGCAGAGAGAGGCTTGCGGCCACGTTGGAGCGAAGCAGATGCCCTTCACCCGGTCGCAGAGGGCCGAGCGCCTACCCGGCTGCGATGTACCCGTTCTCCTCAAGATAGCTGAGCACGTGTGCAACGCTCTCCTCGACCGTCTGTTCCGCCGTGCGGCAGACGATCTCCGGATTCTCGGGGTTCTCGTACGGGTCGGAGACGCCGGTGAAGTTGTCGATCTCCCCGGCGAAAGCCTGCTCGTACAACCCTTTCACGTCACGCTCGGCGCAGACCTCGAGCGGACAGTCGACAAAGACCTCAATGAACCGCGCCCCCTCCTCAATCTCCCTGCGGGTCCGAGCCCGGCGCTCACGATAGGGCGAGATGAAGGAACAGATCACGCCCACGCCGTTGCGGGAAAGCAATTTCGCCACGAAGGTGACCCGCTTAATGTTCTCATCGCGATCCTCCTTCGTGAACCCTAGATCGCTGGTCAGATCCTGACGGACGATGTCGCCATCCAGGCGCTCGATCCGCAGGCCACGATCCCGCAGCGCCTCCGCCAGCGGTTCTGCAATAGCCGTCTTTCCCGAGCCGGACAGGCCCGTCAACCACAACGTAAAACCCTTTTGATCACACAACGTTCTCAGAACTCCTTCTAGTCAACCATGTGTCTCGTAGGCCGAGGGGGCCGCTCCAAAGGAGGGACCTCTGTTACCAAGGCGGTGCCTCGATGGGAGCGGTCGAAGAGGCAAGGCCTCCGAACGCTTCCTAGGCCACACGCAGTGCGCCGATGACGGCGCGCAGATCCGCCTCGCCGATAGCACCACGCCGCAGAAGCAACGGGGGCGAGACGGAGCAATCGAGTATCGTCGAGGCCACACCCTCCCGGCAACGTCCCCCATCGAGAATGAGGGGGACGCGCCCACCGAGCTGGGCCTCGACCTGCTGAGCAGTAACGGGGCTGATCTCCCCGGAGATATTGGCGCTGGTGACCGCCAGAACGCCGCCCGCCTCGCGTATCAGATCTCGGGTCAGGGTAAGATCGGGCACTCGCACGGCCACGGTGGGTCGCCCGCTGACCATCGGGGAGACCGCGTCCGTCTTGGGCAGCACCAACGTCAGGCCACCGGGCCAGAAGCGCTCGGGCAGCGCCCGACATCGCTCCGAGAGCGTGGCGACCCGCTCAAGCTGCGTCGGGTCGGAGAGGAGCAAGGGGATTGGAAGATCCTCCGGACGCTCCTTGACCTGATAAAGACGCCTGACCGCATCGTCATCCCAGGGAAGGGCAGCCAACCCGTAGACAGTATCGGTCGGAAAGGCCACCGGCTCCCCCGCCCTCAGCAGATCGAGCGCCTGCCGTATGCCGTCGACGTTCTTCGCCTCAATGATCTTGGTCTTCATACGCATACAAGCACGACCGCCGCGAGCGTTGTGGCGCCCGTGGCGGCGAGAGATACAACACCATCACATCGTTCCGTGGCAACAAGTATAGCACGCCTACCGGTGGTGTCAACCTCCTGCTCGCCGTCGGGGCTCTGGGAGCAGATGTTGCGTCGCCAGCCCTCTCCCTCGGAGGGAGCCAGGTGAGGGGGTGGTCGACCACGAGTCAACAAAACCGGGTTTGCATGGTATACTGCCACTGGAGAACGCCAGTCGCTATACGACGCACAGAACAAGAGAAAAAGAGGGAAAACATGAGCTTGCTCGGGAACATTATCTGGCTCGTCTTCGGGGGCTTCATCGCTGGCCTCGAATACATCATCAGTGGGCTTTTCCTCTGTTTGACCATCGTCGGCATCCCGTTTGGCCTGCGATCGATCAAGCTGGGGATGGCCGCGTTTGCTCCCTTCGGGAAAGAGGTCGTCGACGCGAAGCATCAGAGCCCTCTAAAGCTGATCTTCGACGTGATCTGGATCGTCCTCTTCGGCTGGGAGATCGCGGTCACCCACCTGGTCTTCGCCCTGCTGCTGGCTCTGACGATCGTGGGGATCCCCTTCGCCAGGCAGCATGTGAAGCTGATCCCGCTGGCCCTTTTCCCCTTCAACATGGATCTCAGGCACAAGTGATTCCAGCCACGTGCGACAGCTGGCCCTGAGCCAAAGCGCACCGTCAGGCCTCAACGACGCCACGCAGCCCCCTCACGGCGCTCTCAACGGAGCGGCGCTCACGACCGCCCAGTTCGGGATCGGCGGCCCACGCCTCATAGCGAGGAAGCAGCAGGCCAAAAGCCGGCAGCAGCTTCCCGCTCATCTTGCGCACCGCGTCGCAGAGCACCCAGGTGGCGGCGGGGTCCTCCGGCGGCACGTGGCGTGCCAGGAAGTCGCGCACCGGCGCGACCTCCCCCCTGGCGGCCAGGCGGATGGCGAAGCTGACGGCCTTCCGCACGTCGCGGTCCTCGGCCGTCAACAGCCGCTCCGTCAGCGCCAGGCAGCGCTCGGTGGAGGCCGCATGCTTCATCGGCAGACGACCGATGACGGTGACCCCCGTCCGCTGCACCCACTTGTTCTCGTCCGCCAGCCAGGCCTCCATCGCCGGCAGCCATCGGTCGGGATCCCGGCGCACGATGGGCTCCACGGCCCGCATCGCCATCTGGTCGGCGTCCTCCCAGGTGACGCAGCTACGGCACAATGCCATCAACAGCGGCAGGATCCTCTCCGGCTCCGCCAGCTCCATCTTGCCCAGGATGTAGACAGCGACGACCCGTCCCTCACGCCCATAGACGTCCCAAAGTAGACGCGCCAGCGGGACGAAGTCGTCCACCCGCTGGCGAGCGATTTTGCCCACCTCCCGGCCGATGGAGCGGAGCACCTCGACCGGGATGCCGACCGTCTCCTGCTTCCGCCGCTGCTCCGCCTTGATGCCCGCTACGCTCTTGGGCTCAACCTGAAGCCACAGCTCGCGCAGCGCATCCGCCGTCAGGCGCGGCTCAAGCGGCTGGTATCTCACAAGGATCCTCTTGACCTGATCTGCCACGTCCGTGCTTGTCATACGCCTCGCTCCTCGCTCCCTACATCGACCTCTAACCACGCAGCGATGCGGCCGGCGATGCTTCGGCCCACGTTCGGCAGCTCCCTCAGCCCCGTCTCGCCCCGCGTCTCGTAGATCTCGGCCACGCTCTCCGGCCACTCATCCACGGTCCAGGCCGCCTTGCGATAGGCCCAGATGCGGTAATCCCTGGCCTGCTCCAGCTCCAGATCGTAGGTGTGGAGGAAGAGCCGCTCGGCCACGCGCTTGTTGACCGCCAGCGGCCCCGGGGCGACGTAGCGCGGCATGCGGTCCAGCAGGCCGTGCGCGTCGCACAGCTCGCGGATCAGGAGCCCCAAGCGAGCCCTGTAGGCCCTCGAAGGCCCGTAGGTCGGCTCGCCCTCGCGTTCCCAGCCGTAGAGGTGGCGGACGCGGGGCACCAGCGCCGGGTCGAGCCGCCGGAAGGCCTCCAGCGTCCGTCGCGCTTGCACACCGTCCATCGTCAAGCCGCCGCCGATCACGAAGGCCCCGCCGTGGTCCTTGGTAGCGCGGATCACGTCCTCCAGGTGCGCCTCATCATCGCCCACGAACGGCAGGACGGGCATGAGCGTCGTGCCAACCTGGATGCCAGCCTGCGCCAGCTGCTCCATAGCTCGCAGGCGGCGCCTCACGCCGGGGCTGTGCGGCTCGAAGGCGTGCTTCAAGGCCGGGTCGAGGCTGCTGATGCTGAAGACCACGCCCACCCAGGATTCCTGGTTGATCGCCACCAGCAGGTCCAGGTCTCGGGTCAGGAGCGGCGAGCGCTCGACGATGAACAGCGGGAAGCCGGCATCTCGCACCACCTCCAGCATGCCGCGCGAGAGCCGATAGCGGTCCTCCGCCGGCCGCTGCCAGTCGCCAGCGGCGATGATGTCCGGCTCACGGCCGAACAGCTCGCCCCGCAGCAGCCCCACTGCATTGATCTTGACCTGGATCAGGGTGTCGAAGGTAGCGGGATCGCGCCGGCTCAGGTAGCGACTACCTCGCGAGTAGCAGAACTCGCACCCGCTGCGGCAGCCGACGTACGGGTTTGCCGTGTACTTGCCCCAAAACCAGGGGCCGTCAACGTGCTTTTGGACGTTGAGGATCGTCTTGGCGTGGTATTCCTCAAACTCGAGATTCATGGGCTCCGTTCGACACACGACGGGGGATTCTTCGCTCGGCTACGCGCTCCCCGTGGCGCGCTCGCGCTGTTCCTCCGAGAGGTACGCGAGCGCCTTGCGCAGCATCAACGCGCGGTGATGCCGCTCGCGGGGGATCACCTCCTCAGCTAGCCATTCGGCCACCAAGTCACCGTAGTACCGACCGAGCGTCTTCAGCCCCCAGCCCACGCCCTTGACGGCCGCCATTTCCCATTCCTCAAACATCGGCTCCAGAAAGGCGAGCAGGGCGTCGGCCCGCGAAGCGAGTTCCTCCGCGCCGCGCGACCGCTTGGCCCAGAAGTGAACGGCCACGCCCACGGTGCGCCGCACCCAGACGCTCTCGTCCTCCCGCCACGGCGCTAGCAGCCCCAGCGCCGGCTCGAAGCTCGCCACCAAGGCGGGGCCGGGCACGCGCTCGCCGAGGATATCGGCCCCGTACCAGACGTCGGCCGCGACGACGTACCGCCGGCATCGCTCGAAGGCGCCCGCCATGTCGCGTCCCAGCTGCTGGCCGAGCGCCGTGCCGATGACGACCCAGCCACCCTCCGACCCCTCAGACGCGATGCGCTCCAGGAACGCATTGGCGGTCTCCAGGGGGCCGACGCCCACGGCCTCGCCGATCATGCCGAGCTTGGGAAACGGCGTGCGCGTGGCCAGCACCGGGGCTAGCAAGGCATGGCCCTGCTCGATCTCCCCGGCGTGGACGTGTTCGGCGACGCGCCCACCGAGGTCTCTGGCTTCCTTGGCTTTCACAGGCGGTTGCTCGCCTCCCTTGCTGAAATCAGGCTCCATCCGGCAGCCTTCGTACCGCCGGATGCATCGGCGCGCTGCCGCCTGCCGGAGCGCAACGCGCGTGTAGGAGAACCCGGGGCGGATCTAGTCCCTGCGGAGCGCGTTCCCGACGATGACGACACTCGCGCCTGCTGCTCCTGCCAGGATGATCAGCACGATACCGGCGTGCTCCGTTCCACGCAGCACCACGGCGGCAGCGATGATGGCCGCCCCCCAAATCAACGCGTTCCCGAAGGAGACAGGATGTATCTTTCTCATGACAGCCCCCACGATCTATGGCCCGCTTACCCCGCCGCAGTGACTCCCGACACGGTCAGGGGGGAATGCTCTCCCGGACCTTGGCCCACAGCCACTCCGAGATTGCCCAGACCGACAACGTCGCAGTGGATCATCTCCCTTCAGATAGGTAGCCAGAGGCCCCCTGGCCCGATCTGGTGTGTCCATTATACCTCAGAGGGGTTATCCAACCAGTCCGCTCTCGCCGTGTTCTCATCGCCTGTCTCTGCTCTTGTGATCTCTCAATCGGGTGATAGAGTACGACCTCATAGCCCGCGCAAGGTGTCAAGGCTCATCAGCCGTTGTGGGAAAGCGCTGAAGCGCTCACTACGACGACGGGGCTGCGGGAGGCCGCCGACGAAGAGGCAGCCCCCCGAGGCGAAACGCACCCTGACGCCTACCGACGCCAGTCAGCCCTTTACGCCTTCGCCACCGGCACCTGGATCTCGGTCACGTAGGTGGACGGATCGTCGCCCGATTCCGGTCCCTTGAGATAGATCTCTCGAGGCGGCCCGGCGATTTGGTAGTCGTTGTCCTCGATCCACTCCATCACCTGGCCGTACGTGCCGCCGATGGTCTCGTAGCCGCCCTGATGGACGATGCACGCCATCTGGGAACCGGAGAGTTCACGAGACGTCACCCGCTCCCCCTCCGGCACCGGACCGGCCACCGGTACGGCGATCTCCACGTCGACGTCCTGTTCGCGGAACGCCTCGTCGTGGTAGATCGTGGCCGGAGGGCCGGACGGATTGAGCCTGTGCTGTCCCAGGTAAGCGAAGATCTCGCCGAAGAGCTGGTCTATGTGCCCAAACGTGGGAACGACGTCCCGCACCGAGGCGACGGGCTGCGATGGAACTTCCTTCAACACAACTTCTTGACTAGGCATAGTTTCCTCCTGTTCTATCTGTCTTAGCCGCTGCTCTACCCGCGCCAATCGAGCCTGCTCCTGGTCCAACTGCTCCTGGATCTCGACCTGCTTCAGCCGCAGCATACCACGGATCTGCTCCGGTGGCAGGTCCTGCTTGAGCAACCGGTCGATCTGATCCAGCGAGAGCCCCAGCCCCTTGAGGGCCAGGATACGGTTGAGACGAGGCAGCTGACTGGCTGAGTAGTAGCGATAGTTGGTGAAGCGGTCCACCTCCGCCGGCCTCAGCAGGCCGATCCGGTCGTAGTAGCGGAGCGTCTTCACCGTCACGTGGCTGAGCTTTGAGAATTCACCGATCTTGAACATCCGTCTCCTCCATGCACGATTTGTCTAGAAGGCCCTTCTATGTAGCGGCTCCCCGTCGGAAGCCTGCACTGCCTATTATACACCCTCCAGCAGGGGGAGAGTCAAGGCCCAATTGGCGCCATTGCACGGCAGTAGCATCTACAGGATGGGTTGTCTGGGTCTGGCGGCCCAGGGTGAACAAGCGTGCCAAATGCGATTGCCCTGGGAGCCGTCTGGACAGCCCGACTATGGGGGCAGGGGACTCAAGAAACGAGGCCGCGCGGCTCACCTCGTCCCTGGGAGGCGTAGCTCCGGGCTGTTCAAGAGGGAAGAGAACTGCCTCTGGGCGGGGCAACCGGTCAACGACCGTTAAGCGAACGAGCCAATGAGACGCGGCGTGCCGACGAGAGGCGCGCGCGCCAGCTACAGCGCCCGCTACAGC
>CAZEQC010000027.1:29867-41413 GCA_964514285.1 uncultured Anaerolineales bacterium
CCCGCTACAGCGCCTGCGCTATGCGCAGGCCGCGCAGGGAGAGGAATGGGCTGGGGAGGTTGGCCTCGAGCCTGATCGGCCATTCGCCGCGGTGGTAGTCGGGCTGCCACGTCACGCCGTCGAGGCACTTGTCCCCGACCACGTCGAGCGTCCTTTGCAGTTCAGGATCGTCCGTCACGCCGCTCTCCACCAGCGCCTCCGAAGCCTCGAAGCGGTCGCTTTGATAGGATCGGAAATAGCCGAGACTGGTCCAGTGCCGCGGATGGTCGATGAAGCTGTTTCGGCTGCGCGGGAAATCACCCTGAGCGAGGTGCGGCGACAGGAGGTAAGCCTGGATAGTCTCCACAGTCCGCGCGTATGCCGGCGTGCGCCAGTCGGCGGGGAACGCGTTGAGCATGCGCAGGGACTTGGTCATCCCCCACGCGCAGGGATAGCCGCCGCGCTTGTGTCTGCAGGCTCCCTCCCTCCCGTGGATGGCCTCCAGGTGATGGTCACACGCCTCCCGCACCGATGGATCATCCTGGAAGCCCAACCGGAGCAGGGCCCTCAGCAGCATCGCGCTCTCGCAGGGTGCAAATCCAGGATACCTGCGGCCGGTGCTGAGGAAGAGCCCCCGCTCGTGGTCATACAGGTGACGAAAAGCATACGCGACAGCGTCCTGGATGGCCGGCATCTCCGTACCGTTGAAGCCCAGATAGCCGAAATAGATCAGCAACCATCCCGTCGAGCGGTGGACCGGTCCAAAGGCCGATTCCTCGTCAGGGGGAAGCCAACCGCCGGAGGGAAGCTGCTTTGAGAGCAGGTTCTCAAACCCCGCAGCCGAGAGCGCCACGCGCTGCTGCTCCAGAAACGCGCCACTGTCGACCGACACGCCGGCGATGTCCCGCATGTAGAGCAGATGGACGAAGGGAGAGACGTCCTGCACCACGAAATCCAATGCTTCGAGCTCGTCAAATCCTGGAATGCGCATCATAACCACCTATCCTATTCCTGCATCGAGGCGCCAAGGCATCTACGCCATCGTACGCAGAGCTCGTGGAGCCGCCAGAAGCTCCCGTCGAATCCCTCGATCGACACCTGTGGAACCGATCGACCATTTGACCAGCCTGATCCAACCGCCGTGGATCTCGAGGCTGGTGATAGACCCAAAAGAGGTGCAGCTGCCAGCATTGAAGTAGGGAGGGGCTCCCGGTCGCGCACAGGCGGCGCGATGGGTATGGCCACAGATGGTGACCTGAGCGTGGTCGCGGATCCAGCTCACCAACCGCCGCTCAATGAGCCTCGTTGGTGTCTGTAGCCGGTACCGCCACGCCGACCGGCACGCTGTCCAGAAAGGCGACCGACACACCTGCCGCGCCTCTCGCGCACCACGGCCAAGACCGAGAAGGCGAAGGCGTCTCCACAGATGCCGAACCAGAGGGCGGGCCAGACCGATGAAGCGGTCGCTCTTCAGGTCGACCTGGTGTCCGTGGACCGCAAAGAGACGCTGCCCCGTGTCGGCGTGCTCGAGGATCAGCCCGCGATGGGCGGCGATCCCATCCTTCACCACACGCTCGTGTCGACCTCCCTGGATGTCGTGGTTGCCGACAATCAGGTGAAGCCGCCCATCTCCATCGAAAGCGTGGAGCAGATCGAAGACGCGATCGTGAGCGGTGCGTATCTCCTCAAAATGTCGATGCTGCCAGAGTTCATCGCCGTCCCCCACCTCCACGTAGGTGTACCCCTGGTTGTAGTATCGGGTCAAGACGCGCAGGAAGAGCGGCTCGTTCTTGGTGAAAGCGTCGGCTCTGCTGTTGTCGCCACGATGACAGTCGCTGAAGAAAACGAGGGGAGAAGCGTCGTCGAAGGGAGCCCGTGGAGCCGCCTCGTACGCTTCCGCAAGGCGCTGGTCAAAGAGACTCGATCGGTGAGCCGCTCGGGCCTCAATCTGAGCGCCCGCAGAAGCGCCCACGCTGTAACGCTCCGCCAGGGTCGTCAATCTGGAACCTCCATCAATCACTGCACGTTGAACACCGAGCTGCCCGTCGGCGCGACCCCGCGCCGGAGATCATGCCCTCCGAGACAGATTCAGGGCTTGGACGTCGCGCCATGAGCGAACGACGCTCGGGAGCGACTGTCACGCCTTGGCAGTATAGGTTCCAGAGGTTAAGGGGGCGTTATGTCCGGCTTAAGAGGCAGTTAAGGTTTAGTAAAGGAATGGCTATCCCAGCCGTCGGACCATGTGGATGTCCTCAGGCTCCAAAGCGTAAAGCGTCTCGTTGACCTCCTCGGCCAAGCGAAACCCTTGGTTCATGTAGAACCCCACGGCGGACTCCGACGGCGTGGCCGAGACGTAGAGCGCCGTGGCCCCGTCGGCCTTGGCCAACCGAGCCAGCCGGGACGTCAGCCGGGTGGCGATGCCCCGGCGGCGGTAGGCTTTGCTTACGAAGAGGGCGTCGAGCTGAGCCATGTGCTCCGCCAGCCGGTAGCGCAACACGGCGAATCCTACCAGCCGCCCCTGCCCGTCGAAGGCACCCAACATCACGCCGCCCTCATCGAGAACCCGCGTGATTCCCTCGACGTGAGCCTGGACGCTGAACCCGTCCCCTTCCATAGGCCAGCGCGGCACGCGCCAGTCGACGTGCTCGGCCCGCAGCCGGCCGTCCTCGTAGACGTAGCCCGTGGTGACGTGCTCAGAGCGATCGATCTCAGCGATCCGCCCGATCTCCGAGCGATCCATCTCTCGTATCTTGATCATCGTTACCCGTCACTCCACTACGCGAGGACCCGATCTGAGCCTGCTAGCTTTCGAAGAAGAACAACAACGAGAGCCGACGCCAAGCATCAAGCACGCCAGGAAGCTCAGATCGCCGGCTCTCGGTCCAGATACGTGTCCGGACTAACGTTCTGCCGCTTTGCGCATCTTCATCAGCATAAAGGCCATGCTGCCCAGGGCGGTGAAGAAGGCCAGCACGATCTTGGTGGCATCGACCACAGGCTCGACCTCTACCCCGTCCTCGCCGACGCTGATGACGGCTATAGGCCGCCCGCTGGCGCCGCCGCCACCGCCACCGCCGCCACCCATCCCGGCATCCTCACCGGAGGCCGAAGGCTCGTCCTCGGCCTCCTCCTCAGCGTCAGCGCCTCCTTCAAGCTCCACCCGCTCATGGGGGTCTGCGCTCTTGGCATGATGACGCCGAGAGCCCTTCTTCCCCTTCTTCTCCTTCTTGTCCTGCTTCCAGTCGGATGGGGTCGTGCCGCCACCGAACCCGAAGCCGACGCCCAGACCGACGTTCACCTCCGAGGCGGTGATGATGGTCCGCCCCTCAATCTCCATTGGCTCGCTGAAGACGGCGCCCGGCTGCGCGACCGTCAGAAGCTTCTCGATGAGCCCGACGGCCTGCTCCTGCGTCTCCACTGACGTAGCCGTTAGTTGATCAAACGTCTCTTTCATCGTCTTTCTTCCTCCCTGCTACCCACATAAGTAAACCGAGTATCCCGAACACCAGACTGAGGCCGTAGAGCCCCAGCTGGGCCACCCGTGTGACATCCACGATCGGGATGCGCTCTTCCTCCTCACCTTGCCCCACCAGGATGGCGACGGGGCGATTCCACACCCAGCCTCCACGAGGCCAGCGCACGGCGAGCGCCTGCGACTGCGGCGTGGCGGCGACCTCGCCAACGGTCACCGTCTCGCCGGACGTCGTCCTCCACTCGACCCTCTGCTGTTGCTCTTGCGTCATAGACCCTCCTGAATGCCTACACCGCGTAGGCTTACACAACACCTTGCTCAAACCCGTCACCTGAGCCCCCCGTGACGCGCGGCCCGCCGCCGCGAGGCTGGGAGGCTACTCGAATCTGAACCGCCATAGCGACAGGGCGAAGAAGACGGCAGCGTAGGCCAGCATAATCCCGGCCGGCAGCAGCGACGAGCCCAGACCCAGGCCACGGATCACCAGGTTCTTGAACCCATCCATCGCCCAAGCTGACGGCAGGACGTGTCCAATGGTCTGGAAGATCTTGCTCGTCTCCTCCAGCGGCATCCACGCCCCACCCAGAGCCGACAATACGAACATAGGAATCATGGAGAAGATGACCACCTGCTCCTCCGTCTTGGCCACGACGCCGATCAGCAGACCCAGCCCAGCCACCCAAAGGGCCATCGCCACCGTCACCAGCAGGGTGGCCAGCGGGGTGCGGAGATAATCAACGCCGAGGGCCAGCTGCCCAAAGCCGATCAGCAAGACCAGCTGCACCAAGACCATCACAACCATGGCCAGGTAATGTCCCAGGATGATCTGCAGGCGCGAGATGGCCGTGGTCAGCAGGCGATGGAGGGCTCCCGACCGCCGCTCCAAAACCAGGACCTCCGCAGCGCCGATCAGACCCGCGATGGCAAACTGGACCATCATAGCTGGCGACGAATGGGCGAAGCTATTCGCCCCATCGCCCTCCTCCTCACCCTCCCCTGAGGCTCTCTCCTCGATCGTCAATGGAGGATCCTCCCACGCTGCGATGGCATCCCCCAGCGCGTCTTGCATGAACGCCCTCCGATCGGCCTCGCCGGTGAATCCCTCTACGTCACCGTGGGCATCATCGTAGGTCTGCGCGCCCAGGCGGGCAATCTGCACCGCCCCCAGGAGCCGAGAGACGGCAGCCTGCACAGCACGCTCGGCGGCCGTCCCAGCAGTCACCGTTGGATCGACGATCAGAGGCAGGTCGACCACCTCACCCTCGAGCACCCGCTCGCTGTAGCCCGGCGGGATGACCGCCACTGCGGCTATCTCTCCATCGACCACGCTCTGTTCTGCCTCCGCCTCGCTCTCCGCCTCCAGCAGACGGGGACGGATGGCGCCGGACCCCTCCATAAGATCCAACAGGGGCGCGCTGAGCGCGCCGTCATCTCGATCCAGCACGCCCACCGGCAGCCCGGCCTGGGCGCCATCGCCCACATCCCTAAACACGTAGCCGATCAGCAGGGTGAAGAGAATGGGCATCACCAGCAAGAAGAAAGCGGCCTTCCAGTCTCGCACGATCTGATAGAGGTCCTTGACGGCCAAATCGATCACTCGCATCGCTGTCCCCTAGGCGAACCGTTTCTCAAACCGCCGCACCCCGATGGCAAAGAAGATAAGGCTCAAGGCTACCATAACGCCAAGGGTCAGGAGCAGGTCAGGGATGCCACCGCCCTGCAGAACGACGCGCCAGCCCCGCATGGCCCAACCCTGAGGCGTGAGGAGGGCGATAGCGTCTGTGGCGCCGGAGGTGCCGGACAAGTTGCCGGTGAACATCGCGTTGATGCCCACCATGCCGGTCACCGTCATCACGCCCCCAAAAACGATGCCCACCTGCTCGGTGTTCTCCAGCAAGGATGTGAGAAAGACGCCAAAGCTGGACGCCAGGACGACGAGGCCCAGAGCCACCAGGCCCACGGGAAGCGGTGCCCCCCAGCTCATCCGCAGGATCAGGGCTCCGAAAGCGACCAGAACAGCCACCTGGACGACCAAGGTGGCGAAGACCGCTAGCACCTTCCCCGCCAGGATCGTCGACACCGACGTGGGGGTGGTGAAGAGACGAGAGAGCGTGCCGGCCTCCTCCTCGTCCAGGATGGAGCGTGCTGAGTTCGCGGCGGTGAAGAAGGCGTAGAAGATCATCATACCGGTCATGATCGGACGAAGGATCTGCATCAGCGGATCCTCGGCCTCACCCTCTACCTTGCCCACGGGGCGCACGTCAACGAGCGAGGCTCCCGCCTCCCCCCGACGCTGCCCCAGCTCCGCTGACCACCGCGCATACCTCATCGCGATTTCCTGCTGCAGTTGGGCATCCACCGTGACGCCGCGCTTCGCCAGCTGATCGTCGAGCACGTCGCTGGCGATCTCGCTTCCGGCAAAGCCGTCGATGAACTGGCTGACGATGCCCTTGACGATGTCCGGCCCCATCTGCAGCGTCGGATCTCGATAGAGCTCGACGGCGGCCCGGCCCTCCGGCGCCAGCATCGCGGCGGTGAAGTCGGGAGGAATAATCACGGCCACAGCCGCGCGCTGACCGTCCACGGCCGCTCGGGCCTCGACGGCGTCCTCGACCCGGGTCACGTTCAAAAGCTCCGCCAGCTCCTCCGAGGCCAGGAACTCGGTCAGGGTCTCTCCCGCCGAGAAGTCACCCGCCTGCGACGCGGGTTGATCCAGGTTCACCACCTGGACCTCGATGATGGAGAGGTCGAGCTCACCGTCGGAAGCCGCCCCGCCGAAGGCGAGGTAGAAGAGCCCCACCGTCAGCAGCGGCACGACGAACATAAACACCAGGGCGAAGGCACTGCGGAAGGAATGGCGCAGATCTTTCCATGCGATGTCGAGCGTCTTCATCGGCAATCACCTAATCCCGCAGCGCGCGACCCGTCAGGTGGAGGAAGACCGCCTCCAGGTTCGGCTCCTGGATCTCCACGGAGTTGATGCGCACGCCGGCCTCGTTGGCCGATCCAAAGAGACGCGGCAGGACGAGGTTGCTGTCGTCCACCAGGAGCGTCAGGTCGCCGTCCTCGGCCGTGATCTGATGGACGCCCTCAGTGGCCTGCCACAGTTCCATCACCTCCGCCGACTCGGCCGCGATGGTGAGGTCGATCCGATCCAGCAGCCCCACGATGTCCACCAGCTGGTCGTGCGTGCCGTAGGCGATGACCTCTCCCCGGTCCATAATGGCGATGTGATCGGAGAGCTCCTGCGCCTCCTCCATGTAGTGCGTGGTGTAAAGCACGGTCATGCCCTGCTCGTTGAAGGCCTTGACGCTGTTCAAGATGTTGCGCCGACTTTGGGGATCGATGCCCACCGTCGGCTCGTCCATAATGATGACGCCCGGCCGGTGCATGAGGGCGATGCCGATGTTCAGGCGCCGCTTCATCCCGCCGGAGAACTTGCTTACCGCCCCTTGCTGGCGCTCGGTCAGCCCCACGATCTCCAGCACGCCGTCGACGCGCTGCTGGAGATCGGCGCCGCGCAGCCCATACATCTTGCCCCAGAAGGTCAGATTCTCGCGGGCGGAGAGATCCTCATAGAGAGCGATCTCCTGCGGCACAACGCCAATCGCCTCCTTGACGGCCATCGGCTCACGCAGAATCGAGTGGCCCATCACCAGCGCGTCGCCTCCGGTGGGGGTCAGCAGGCAGGCCAGCATAGAGATGGTCGTGCTCTTACCCGCGCCGTTGGGACCCAGCAAGCTGAAAATCTCGCCCCGGTGCACGTCGAAGCTGATCTCCCGCACAGCGTGGACGTCGTCGAAGGACTTGTCGAGATCCCGTACTTGAATCGCCTCAGCGTCGGTCATGTCGTCTCCCCTTGGCACCCTCGGTGCAGACACCCGGGCGCCCCGACGGCGTGAGAGAGCCCGCACGTGCCCCGCACACGCCTGCTATCTCTATTACTACGTCCCAGGCGCCCATCGGTTGCATACAAAGTGAGCATTCGACGGGCAGCCCGGGGCGCTCCGTCAGAGACAAGCAAGATGGATGAGATAGGCGCTGGAAGGCAGCCACCTCGACCATGTAACCATGGTCTCTTTAACGCAGTGTTAACGCCAGATTAAGGCATCGTTGGCCGAGGCCCGCTGGGTCGAACAACCCCGAGGACGGGAGCTGCAAGCAGGTAAGAAGCCAAGCTCTGTTCTGTGAAAGAGCACTAGGCCTCGGCTTCTGAGCTCTGGGACGAAGCCAACGCGTAGGACGATGGTCCGGGCGAGAGGAAGGGTAGCTGTATCACCTCGTACCGGATCAGCAACCAGATCCCACCCGCCAGAGCCATCAGGGCAGCCACGATGCGGGAGTAACTGATGCCCGTTCCGGCCAGGCGCGGCTGATCGGGACGGAACCACTCCAGCCAGACCCGACCGATCCCCTCGAGGATCAGCCAGCCGGCGAAGAGAACACCCGGCTTGAGCCTCTTGGCGAAGCGACGGGCGGCCCAAAGGAGCAGGGCAGCGGCCAGGGCGTTCCAGATCATCTCATAGGCGAACGTGGGATGGAAACGCGTCGTCTCCACGGGAAAGCGCGTCAGATCCGTCCAGGGCGGGATGCGGTGGACGGCATCGATACGAATACCCCAGGGCAGGTCCGTGGGGGGACCGTAGAGCTCCTGGTTGATGAAGTTGGCCGGGCGTACCACCGCCTGGCCGATCAACAGGGCCGGCGCAACGGCGTCCAGAAGCAGCCGAAAGTCGAGGCCATGGACCCGGAAGTAGACGTAGGCCGCCAGCCCGCCAAACAGGACGGCGCCATAGAAGTGTAGCCCTCCCTCCCAGACCCGCACGATCCGCACCGGGTTGTCCAGATAATAGCTGCTCCCCCCCAGGGTGACGTTGGCGCAGTACCATAAGCGAGCGCCAATGATGCCGGCCGGGATGGCCCATATCAGGCCGTCCCACACATAATCTGGATCCTCGCCTCGCCGCCGCACGCCAATCGCCGTGACCCAACCGGCGGCAAAGACGCCAAGGGCCATCAGCAGGCCATACCAGTGAATTGAAATGTTCGTACCCGGTATGGTGAAGATAATCGGGTCAATCATCGTTCCTCCCTCTCACTCAAGATAACCCAGGTTGCGCAGACGCCGCTTGACCAAAGCATCGTCCGCATTCGTCGCCCGCTGTGCCTCCAGGTCCGGCCTCTCCACCCTGGCCTGTTCCAGGAAGGACGCTAGATGGGCCATCAAGCGCTCCTTCCGCGCCGCGTTACTATCCCCGTTGAGCCCGTGCATCTCCCGCGGGTCCGTGCTCAGCGAGAAGAGCTGCTCCTCCACGCCCTCAATGGCAATCAGTTTGTGCGTCCCCTCATAGGCCGCGCGGTGGGTGGCCCGGCAGTGCAGGCGGTCGATCAGGGCCTGCTTGCGCGCCTCCATCACCTGAACGGCGAACGTGGGCGCGTAGGCCTCGCTGATCACCACCTCCTCCGAGCCCTGGCTATCGCCGTTGAGGCCCCGCAGGCTGCGCGGGCCCACCTCGATCGGCTGATCCGAGACGTTCCGATACTCGGGCACCCCAGCGGCCTCGAGGACGGTGTGGAAGAGGCGCGTCACAGAGACGGGGTCCAACACGCGTCGGCCCTCGGATTGACCAGGGAAGCGGATCAGCAGAGGCACGTGAATCAGCTCCTCGTAGACGCCGAAGGCGTGGCCCATCAGGTCGTGCTCCCCAAGCATCTCCCCGTGATCACCCACCAGGACGACCAGGGTGTCGTCGCGCTGCTCCGGCCGATCCAGCACCTCGAACAACCGTCCCAGCAGATGGTCCTGGTAGGCCACCTCGGCGTCGTACATCTGGCCCAACGTCCGGGCCTCCAGCTCCGAGAACGGTTCCAAGGGCGGTGTGAACCAATCGGCCGCGCGTCGGTTGAAATCGCGCATAAACGCGCGCCCCGCGCCTCCCTCGACGTAGCTCGGCGCGAAACGCTCCAGGTAGGGCCGGGGCGGCGTGTAGGGCAGATGGGTCTCCATCAGGTTGACGAAGAGAAAATGCGGCTGACCATCTCCCGCGTTCAGACGGCGATCGACGAAGCGAGCCACGTCTCGGACAGAACGGCGTGTGTTTCCCTTGAAGTTGGCGATCCAGGTCCAGACCGGCACCCAGAAGGGGTCCAAAGCACCCTGGAAGAGGGAGCCCGAGTTGGCGAAGGCGTTCTGAATCGGGCCGGCGATCTTGCGCAGCGAACGACCAGCCACGTGCCAGAGGCGTCTAAGCACCCCTGACGAGCGCTCGACAGGCCCCGAGGGGAAAGCCCCACCGTAGTTGTAGAAAGCATCGAACCCCCGTCGGAGGCCGTTGTCGAGGACGCCGACCAGGGGGTTGTTGCAGAACCCCACCGTACGATACCCAGCCACGCGAAGATGCTCCGCCAGGGTCGTGAACCGGGGATGGAGCGCATCGTCCGACTGGAGGGCGCCGTGGACGCTGGGGGGCTCGCCGCTGAACATCGAGGCATGCGACGGGATGGTCCACTGCGCGGGAGCGACGCCGTTCTCGAAGAGCGTCGCCTGCTCGGCGAAGGCGTCCAGGTTTGGCGATGTGCCGCGGGGATAGCCGTAGCAGCCGAGGCGATCCCAGCGGTGCGTGTCGAGAACGACAAAAACGATACTTGGTTTACGACTCTGTCTATGCCTGTGATCGGTGACGTCCATATCCGCCATCCTAACTCTGCTACGAATCGCTACCTGATAGGATAGCACACATGACCCGCCGCGTCAATCTGAGCACGGGTCAGCTCGGGCCATCATATTGGGTATGCTTGCTCAGCCTGGATCGCCAGATCCAGATTCTGAGAGGAGCCAAGCTCCGGGTCTCCGAGCCTCGTCGTAGATCGGCCCGCGGGCGACGAACCCCAGCTCCTTAGGTCTCTTTTTTACTCAACGTTGGATACTATGGCACGCATAAGACCGGTGGTCCAAGAGGCGCATCGACTCCAGCACGTGGGGCGTTGCCCATTGCCGTGCGATGCACCTCCCCGCCAGAGGGGGCCGGAGCGACTTTGCGAAATCTGAGATTTATGGTAAAATCGCTCAGGACGCTGGGGGATCGTCTAATGGTAGGACAGTGGTCTCTGGAACCATAGGTGAGGGTTCGAATCCTTCTCCCCCAGCCTCCGCAGATTGAGACAAAAGCCACCGATTGTGATCGGTGGCTTTTCTGTTGCCAGCCCTCCTAGATCGTCGTCAACGCCGCCCTCCCCGGCACGTCCGACCAGGCTGACCGGAGGGGCCACACGGGCCGTCTTTTTTTGACAGGATCAACAGGATTGACAGGATCGTTCGTCCATCGGTGGTTTGAGAAATTCAGGGGCGCCATCGTGCCGTCTCTGCGTGTTCAGCAGCGTAACGGAGGCCACGCGGCGGGAGGAGGATCTCCTGGGGCGGTTCCTGGACACGTCCACCATACCGACGACCGGGGCCAAGGCCCGGACCCAGGCGCTGTATCGGGCCTACGTGCAGTGGTGGTAGGAGAACGGGATGACGGCGCGGTCGAACGTGAGGTTTGGGAAGTGAGATCGACGTCAGTGGAAGCTGGCTTGCCCGGCTCCTCCGTGGATTCGGGCGAAATGCCCCAGCCCAGAGCCCGAAACATAGGCTTCACATCCAGCGATCTACCGAGACCGGCTTCGCTTGTAGGAGCACGTAAGCCAAGCTTCGAGTGCCACCGCTACTCCAGTTTCTCGTCCACCACCTGCGCCCCAATCTGGCGGATGGTCTCCTTAACCTTGTTCTCCAGCGTCGATTCCGTGATCCCCTCCTCGCTGGTGAGGTCGATCTCCATAGTGAACGTCAACCCGCTGCTAGCCTGGGTCAGCGGCATGAACACGCCGCGATTGACGTCGCCGATCCTGCTTGCTGGGATGTCGGCTACGACCAAACGCACGTGGTGATACCGCTTCTCGGCGGGTCTGGTTGGCGTCTCTGCCTTCCGCTCGGGCTTGGTCGGAGTCTCGGTTCTGACGCCCCGCACCTGGCCGGGCTTGACCGCCTCGGTCACCGTGCCCACACCCTTCTCCTCGGCCTTCCGCTTCGCCACCAGATCCTCGCACCGCTCTTTGG
>CAZEQC010000028.1:0-41286 GCA_964514285.1 uncultured Anaerolineales bacterium
TATGGGAGGATGTCGGTGAGGAAGAGGGCACGGGCATCGTCCACATCGCGCCGGGATGTGGCGCCGAGGACTTCGAGCTGGGCCAGGAACACGGTTTGCCCGCCATTGCGCCCCTGAACGGAGAAGGCGTCTTTGTCGAGGGCTTTGGGCGCTTGACCGGTACAGATGTCTCTGAGAGCCCTCAGCGGGTCTTCGAAAGCCTGCGAGAGAAGGGGCTGTTGTACCAGGTCGAGGACTACACGCACCGGTACCCGGTCTGCTGGCGCTGCAGCACCGAGCTGGTCTTCCGGCTCGTTGATGAGTGGTTCATCTCGATGGACGAGCTCCGGCACGATATGATGAAGGTCACGAAGCAGATCCGTTGGATACCCTCCTTTGGCCTGGATCGAGAGCTGGACTGGTTGCGCAATATGGACGACTGGATGATCAGCAAGAAGCGGTATTGGGGGCTCGCGCTGCCGATCTGGGCGTGCGAGGACTGCGGCCACTTCGAGGTGATCGGCGATGAGCACGAGCTTGAGGAACGCGCGGTGGCCGGGTGGGAGGCCTTTGCGGGCCACACCCCGCACAAGCCCTGGATCGATCAGGTGCGCATCGAGTGCCCCGCGTGCGGAGCGGAGGTCGAGCGAATCCCGGACGTGGGCAATCCCTGGCTCGACGCGGGCATCGTCAGCTTCAGCACGCTGCGATACCGCACGGAGCGCGACTACTGGCGGAAGTGGTATCCGGCCGACTGGATCAGTGAGTCTTTCCCCGGCCAGTTCCGGAACTGGTTCTACAGCCTGCTGGCCATGGCGACGGTTATCGAGAACTCACCGCCGTTCAAGACTTGTTTCTCCTATGCGCTGCTCCTGGCTGAGGACGGCCGAGAGATGCACAAGTCCTGGGGCAACGCCATCGAGTTCAACGAAGCCGCCGACAAGATGGGCGTCGACGTGATGCGCTGGCTCTACTGCGCCCACAAACCAGAGAAGAACCTCCTCTTCGGCTACAGCCGAGCCGATGAGGTACGCCGACAGTTCCTCATTCCGCTGTGGAACGTCTATGACTTCTTCGTCACCTATGCGAACATTGACGAGTGGCGACCAACCGATCCCTGGGACGAGATCGAACCAGAGGCACCGACCTTGCTGGACCGTTGGATCTTGGCGCGATTGGATCAGCTCATCGCCAAGACGACGGATCGCCTGGAGAACTACGATGCCTACACGACGACGATGGCTGTAGAGGCCTTCCTCGACGATCTATCCAACTGGTACGTCCGGCGCAGTCGACGCCGGTTCTGGAAGAGCGAGCAAGACGCGGAGAAGAGCGCCGCCTACGCCACGCTCTACCGAGTCTTGACCACCCTGATCCGACTTCTGGCCCCCATCTTGCCCTTCGTCACGGAGACGATGTACCAAAACCTCGTGCGCTCGCACGATGAGGAAGCTCTTGAGAGCGTGCACCACACGTTCTGGCCGGAGGAGCGGGTGGAGAAGGTGGATGAGGATTTGCTGGCCCAGATGGCGTTGGCCCGGGAGATCGTCACACAGGGGCACTCAGCCCGCAACAGCCAGGGAATCAAGCTTCGCCAGCCCCTGGCCCGCGCACTGATCCACATAGAAACAAGTGTAGGCCTTCGAGACGAGCTCGTCGATCTGGTGCAGGACGAGTTGAACGTCAAGGAGATCGTCTTCAGCGAGGATGTGAGCGATCTGATCTCCTATCGACTCTTGCCCGACAGCCAGAAGCTAGGGCCGCGCTTCCGAGAGACGTTCCCGGCGGTGAAGGACGCCCTGGCGTCGATTGAGGATCCTGTGAGGGCTGAGCGGCGCCTGGAGGCGGACCTCCCGCTGACGCTAGAGGTCGCAGGGGAGACGGTCGAGCTGGCCCCGGAAGACGTTCTCATTCGCCAGGAGCCTCGGGAGGGCTTGGCGGTGGCCTCCGAGCGAGGCGTCACCGTGGCCGTTGACGTCGAGATTCCCGAGGACTTGGTGGCCGAGGGGTTGGCTCGGGATGTCGTGCGGCGTGTGCAGAACCTACGCAAGGAGGCTGATTTCGAGCTCGACGACCGAATTGTGACGACCTACCAGGCCGAGGAGGAGCTAGCTGAAGCGATCGAGGCATGGCGTGACTACATCGTGGCCGAGACGTTAAGCGTGGAGTTGAGAGAGGAGCTACCGGACTCGCACGAAGCTAACACGGTCGACGAGGATCAGGTCGAGGGTTACTGGCTCAAGCTCGGAGTCCGCAAGGCCTAGGGTCTTGATCCCGCACCTCTCCTTGCCAAGTCAGGTTGAGTAACGTAGAATAGGGTATCCAGCGACGCGCTCCATCGCTTAGGGCCGGATTGCTTCTTCCGGTCCTCAGCGGTGGCATTGAGTGCGCAGCAGCAAAGTGTATGAAGAAGACAGCGAGATGCTGGCAAGCAGATGAAAGGAGACGATCATGCCTTTCTCATACGAAAGAGCTAGACGCGAACTACTTCAAGAGAAGAAGGAGCTAAAAGAACAACTGACCCAACTTGAGAACGATGAATATGAGGGCGTCGGCTATGGCAACCACATGGCCGACGACGGAACTGAGGCCTTCGAGCAGACGGTCGACATCGGTCTCCGACGCCGTATTGAGCTCGCTCTGGAGCGGGTGAACCACGCCCTCCGGAAGCTTGAGAACGGGACGTACGGCATCTGTGAAGACTGTGGCGGTCGAATCGACCGCGCTCGCCTTGAGGCGTTGCCGCAGGCGGTCTACTGCCTGGATTGCCAGGCGGAGCACGAGTATAGGGCCTTGCCTCGTTGAGAGATCGAGCGCGAAATCTGCTGACCATACCTTTGGTGGCAGGGCTATCTGTGCTGGCCGACCAAGCCACCAAGTATCTCGTCACGTCAAACCTGAGGCAGGGCCAGTCTCTCACCTTGACCCCTGGGCTGGGATCGGTGTTCCACATCACCTACGTCACAAACTCCGGAGCTGCCTTCGGGCTGTTCCCCAATTGGAGCCAGGTCTTCATCGTCGTCGCCGTGATCGTCATCGTCGCGCTCATCTGGTATTACGTACAATTTTCTGATGGGCGGTGGGCCGTACAGCTGGCCCTAGGCCTCCAGCTGGGTGGGGCTATCGGCAACCTGATTGATCGACTGCGCCTGGCGGGCCACGTCATTGATTTCATAGACCTCAATTTCTGGCCGCTACGCCGCTGGCCTATCTTCAACATTGCTGATGCCTCGATTGTCACCGGCGTCACGGTGCTAACGCTGCTGATGCTTTGGGAGGAATGGCAACAAGAACAGACAAGTGGGCAATTGGCGACGGCCCCAGATGAATGACTCAGAGACTCCCTCGAAGTCGAAAGCGACTGTCGTCTCTTTTGTGGTCGAAGAAGACGACAGACGCCTCGATAAGGTCATTCGCGACCGCGTTTCGGGCCTGAGCCGGACAAAGGGCCAGCGGCTGATCGAAACGGAGCGCGTGACGGTCAATGGCGATCCCCGCAAGCCAGCCTACCGTGTGGAGAGGGGCGATCACATCACCGTCAGACTCCCCTCCCCGGAATCGGCGTGCTCCGTCGAGCCAGAACCGATCCCGCTGGACATCATCTATGAGGATCAGCACCTGCTCGTCCTCAATAAGCCAGCAGGCATGGTCGTCCACCCGGCTCCCGGGCACCCGAATGGCACACTGGTCAATGCTCTCCTGGCCCACTATCCCCCCATCGCTCAGGTTGGACCGATAGAACGAGCGGGGGTCGTTCATCGGTTGGACAAGGAGACGTCCGGCGTACTGGTGGTGGCTAAGGAGAAGACCACACTGGAAGGCCTCCAAGAGCAGTTCAGAAACCGTGAGATCGAGAAGACCTACTTAGCCCTGGTTCATCGCCGTATCCGACCATCCGAAGGCATTATCGAGGTTCCGATCGGGCGCCATCCCAGGCACCGACAGAGAATGGCAGCCCGAGCCGAAGGGAAGTATGCACGCACACAGTATCACGCGGTGAGGTTCTTTCGTAACCATACGCTGCTCGAGCTTCATCCTTACACCGGGCGAACGCACCAGATAAGGGTGCATCTGTCGTGGCTGGGGTATCCCGTGGTGGGAGATCCTGTCTATGGCCGCCGTCGTCAGCAGTTGCTTGAGGACCGTCATTTCCTCCACGCCCATCGAATCCGTTTCGTGCACCCAGCCAGCGGCAAGAAGCTCGCTTTTGAGGCGCCGCTTACCAAGGAACTGAAGCACGTACTGGATCGACTGAGTCCATCCACGCCTCGATAGATACACCACCGATTTTGTGTTGTTTAGATAGATAGGAGGACCGATGCCCACGCAAGAAATCACCGTTGCAACGGTACAGATGGAACCACAACTCGGCAAGATGGAGGAGAACTTGGTCAAGATGCGCGAGTTCATCGATCGCATCGCTACGGAACAGCCCGTAGATCTGATCGTCTTTCCCGAGCTGATCACGACAGGGTATGAGCTCGGCCCCCGCTTCCCACAACTCGCGCAGCGAGTCCCCGGCCCTACGGTTAATCTCATTGCTCAACGCGCCAGCGAACTGGGCATTCACGTCGCCTTTGGGATGGTGACCAAAAAGGAAAAGGTCGAAAGCGTCCTGTACAACACCGCCATTATGATCGGCCCGGATGGGGACGTCCTTCACGAACATCATAAGATCCATCTGAAGGGCGAGGAACAGATGCTGTTCCGTTCCGGCTATCGGATCCGCGCCTGCGAGACCTCCTTGGGCAGAGACGGGATGACCGTGGGTATGATGGTCGGATGGGATCTGGCGTTTCCGGAGACAGCCCGCAGTTTGGTTATGCGCGGATCGGAGCTTCTGCTCATCCTCGCAAACTGGGAGGAGCCGCACGCCGATGAGTATCGCGTCTATCTGAGGGCCAGGGCATATGAGAACGCCGTCTTCGTCGCCGCCGCGAACCGAGTCGGCGAGGAACCGTCGTACACCTTCTTCGGCCAGAGTGCCATCGTCGACCCTTACGGCCAGTTCTACGCCAGCGTCGATGAGCCGACGGAAGGCTACGCGGTGGCCACGCTGGATCTCGACAGAATGCGCCAGCGCCGTGACGAGACACAGCTGCTCCAATGCCGCCATCCTGGCACGTACCGGGATGTCTCCCGGAAGTACTAGCTAGACGGATGGGCGCATGTCGCTCGCTCCGAGCTGTCACGTTTGGCGAAGCCATTGAAACGGAGACAAGGTAGAAAGCGTAATCAGGAGGCATTGACGTGCCCAAAGAACGTCGATCTCGTCCTCGCCTGGTAGGCACCATCGCTCTCGTCGACCTCGGCATCGCGCTTGGATCCGGGATCGTCTGCTGGCTCATAGGCTGGCAAACGCTGTGGCAGTACTGCGACGCCGTGGTGCTGGGCGGTATGATGGTGATCAGTCTCGGTCTATTGATATTCTGGCAGGAATGGAATCTCAATCGAGAGTTCACCACCATGCACGCTCAATCAGCGAGCGATGACGACGGCCACGAGCGGGTCCGTCCACTGCGCAGGGATGATGACGAGGGCTATCGGGTCTTCATACACTTGTTCGCAGCTGGTTTAGTGGCGATCGTCGTTGGGGCTGTGGTCCAGATGATCTTCGCCGCACGGTGACCAAGGCAGAACAGATGACACCATGGACCTAGCGAAGAAGATTGAACACCTCTTGCAGAGTCGTCACCTACCCGAGTTGCCCGATCATTTCGTGGCACCGCATTACAGCGGCTACTCCATCGTCAACCTGGCCCCGACAGTGGCCCAACTGCTAGGCACCGCGATGGAAGGCGCAGCTCCAGCGCTCCCTGAACATCTCTGGAGCGACCTGACCCGCGACATCAAGTGCGTCATCCTCCTCGTCCTCGATGCCGTCGGCTATCGCCAGCTTCGACGGTACCTCGATGTCGAGGCTTCTGTCTTCCGTCGCCTGGCCAAGAGGGGGCACTTGGTCCCGATCACCTCTGTCTTCCCCTCAACGACCGTCTCGGCGTTGACATCGATCTGGACCGGGCAGCCCCCCCTGAGCCACGGCTTTCTGGGAACGAAGCTGCTGCTCCCCCAAGTGGGGGTCCTGGCCAATATGCTGAAGATGAAGCCGGCTGCCTATTCGGGCGGGGGGAGGATCGAGGACTGGGGCTGGGATCCAGAAGGATTCGTCACTGTGCCCAGTCTGGGCGAACGTTTGAACACGGCTGGCGTGGACACCGTAGCACACACCCGAAGCTTCTTCATCGGGAGCAGTCTGACCAATATCTTCCTGCGCGGTATGGAGGACGTGCGCGGCTACGTGGGTCTTAGCGACCTGTGGCTCAACCTGCGTCGCACACTTGCTGAGCGACGAGGCGCTCAACGGCTCTTCGTCAACGTTTACTGGGGCGGCGTAGACAACGTGGGGCACCTCTACGGGCCGACGGGAGCGCACCTGCCGGCGGCCCTGCGGCACCTTGCTCGCTCGTTTGAAGAGGACTTCCTGGCCCAGTTAGCCCAGGAAACGCGGAGAGGCACGCTGTTGATCGTGACCGCCGACCATGGCCAGATCGATACACCGCCAGAGAGGGTGGTCCACCTCCCCGATCATCCAGTGCTTCAGAGAGCCCTGCTTCTGCCACCAGCCGGGGAATCACGCGCATCGTATCTCTACGCCAAGCCGGGGCAGAAAGAGATCATCCGGACCTACGTGCGAGAACACCTGGCGGACCGCTTCGTGCTGCAAGAGATGGAGCAAGCAGTGGAACAAGGGCTGTTTGGCCCGGTCGAGGTCCTCACGCCTCACTTGCGGGCGCGCCTAGGAGACCTACTGTTGATCGCCAAGGATAACAGCCGATTGACTAGAAGGGCGAAGCAGCAGGACAGGGGTAACTCACTGCGCGGGCATCATGGCAGCCTGACGCCGGAGGAGATGCTGGTGCCGCTTCTGATGGTACGGCTGGATAGGCTTTAGGAGCGCGAGCTGAACCTAGTGACGGGCCGCAGCGAGGTAACGGTAACCCTGGTCCACCCTGACGGGGAGCGTCGTGAACGCCATCACGCTATGCGGATCTATACCGCTGCCGAGCTAGTCTCTATGGTGACGGAGGCCGGCCTGACCGTCGAAGCCACTTATGGCGGTCTGAGCGGAGAGGCTTTGACGCTAGACAGCAACCGAGTGGTCGTCTTAGCGCGTAGGTGATCATCGCCGGCGATTGAGGAGGCGTTGGGCGAGCTGACGCAAGGCCTGCGCCGCTGGCTCCTGCAGACTCGCTTCCTCCAAAGCTCTCACTGCCAGCTGGTAGTGCTGCCAAGCCAGTTCCTCCACGTAGTCTCGGCTGCCGGCTTCCTCCAGAAGTTCCGTCGCCTGCCGGATCTCCACCTGCGAGAGGGAAGTTCGCGCCAACAAGGAGCACAGCGCAGCGCTCTGCTCCAATCCGTGAAGCACGGGCAACGTCTTCTTACCTCGGGCAATGTCGGACCCCACCGGCTTGCCCGTCACCTCCGAGTCTCCCCAGATCCCCAGCACGTCATCCTGCATCTGGAACGCCAGGCCAGCATGATGGCCGAAGGCGTGGAGGTGTTTTCGTCTAGCGGCGCGCGTCCCGGCGATCAGAGCGCCAAGCTCACAAGTCGCGGCAACCAGGGCGGCTGTCTTGCCCTCAACCATCGCCAGGTAGTGGTCGGCTGAGACCCTGTCGCGGGACTCGAAATCGATGTCCAGGTGCTGCCCTATGGTGAGAGCCACGCACGTCTCGTTGAAAAGGTGTGTAGCGTCCAAGACAACCGTCGGAGGCAGGCCTCGCTCTCGAAGCCGCAGGATCGCCAGCTGTGAGATGGAAAACAGGGCATCCCCGGCGTTAATGCCCTGGGCTTGCCCCCAGATCGACCAGACGGTACGGCGGCCCCGACGCATCTCGTCTCGATCCTCAATATCGTCGTGTATCAGGCTGAAGTTGTGCAGAAACTCGATGGCTGCTGCTGCCGGGAGGGCCCGCTCCCAAGCCCCGCCGCATCCCTCACAGGCCAACAGACAGAGCACAGGCCTTATCCGTTTTCCCGACCGCGCGTGACAGGGCTGGAACGCTGCATCCACCCAGCCCAAGTGGTAGCGAAGGAAGCCAAACAGATCGCCTTGCCCCGGATCATAGGCCTGGATTACTTGACGCATCTCTCGCTCAATCGACGGAAGGTAGCGATCGAAGAAGGAATCAAACGTGCCCATACCCTTATCCACTTCCTGCTTCAAGCCTCTCACTCACTCCTGGGTGTTGTAGGTCGCCCTATCCAAGCCGACGCTGCGGAGGACAGGCGCGCTCTGCAGCGCCGGGACGTCCCGCACCCCTGCGGCAAACATGGCCGTGCGCAGCTGGTCAACCAAGACGAGGACCAGATCGATCACGGCTGAGGTCGAGTCGCTAGCAGCTCGTAGGAAAGGAGCTGCGATGCCACAAGCTGCCGCGCCCAGCGCGATCGCCTTGGCGATTTGAATACCGTTCCGAATGCCCCCACTCGCCACGGCGGGGACCGTCGGAGCCGCCCGCCGCACCATTCGTAAGCTCTCCGCCGTGGGAATTCCCCAATCGAGAAAGGCAGCCGCGACCGCACGCAGACGATCCGTTGGGGCGCGATGCATCTCAACCTGACTCCACGAGCTGCCCCCCGCCCCCGCTACGTCGATGGCGGCGACGCCGGCGTCGACCAGCTGACGGGCGACCTCCTCGGAGATACCCCATCCGACCTCCTTCACGATCACGGGCACCTCCAGGGATCTACAAACGCGTTCGATCTTGGGCAGCAGCCCCCCGAAGCGGGTGTCTCCCTCTGCCTGCAACGCCTCCTGCAGGGCATTGAGGTGGAGTACCAGAGCGTCGGCCTCAATCATCTGTACTGCGCGGCGGCACTCATCCAGTCCATAGCCGTAGTTCAACTGCACAGCACCCAGGTTGGCCAAGAGCAGAATACCGGGCGCCACGTGCCGCACGCGGTAGGTATCGGACAAAGAAGGATCCTCTATTGCCGCCCGCTGCGAACCTACCCCCATGCCGATCCCAGCATACTGCGCTGCCTCGGCAAGGCGACGATTGATCACCTGAGCCTCTGGCGTACCGCCGGTCATAGCTGAGATGATGACAGGAGCCGCCAGACGCTTGCCGATGAAGACATTCGACGTGTCTATGGCGTCCAAATCAAGGTCTGGGAGAGCGCGGTGCAGAAGGTGATAACGATCAAGCCCGGTCGACGTGCGCTTGAAGCCGACATCTTCCTCCAGATTGATGCGAATATGCTCCGACTTGCGCTGCTGATGCATAACGTCGCTAGGCGTAACTCAGGCGGGGCTTTCGTGTTATCATGAGCGGTATGATACCCGCAGCACGTTGGGATGTCAACCGCATACACAAGCGTTTGACAAACACCACGCTGCGAGTAGAATAGAACGACACGGACATGGATCGAGAACCACATAAGGAGGTGCTGCAATGGCAGAAACCCTAGAGGAAATCAGGAGCATCATCGTCGATCTACTGGGCGTCAAGCCAGAAGAAGTGACCCTTGATGCGCGCTTCCGCGAGGATCTGGGCGCCGACTCCCTCGACCTCGTTGAGCTCATCATGGAATTTGAAGACTCGTTTGGCGGGACCATCTCTGATGAGGAAGCGCAAAAGATTGAGACTGTAGGCCAGGCTGTCGACTACGTCGAGCAGCGCATGAAGAGCGAGTGACGCATTCTCTGGCTCGCTACCGGGAGCGCTTAGGACCCACTAGGCTGTTCCCGGGAGGCCGCCAGCACGTGGCTCAGCATCACAGGCCATCGGCGCGAGCCGATGGTCTTCTGCTGGAGAACGGCCAAGCCCCCGGCACAGTACGCTGCCGCCACCCTCTGTAGAGAGCTGGAGGGGCTTGAGAATTAGCTTCTTCCACAAAACTGAGTATAATAGGGAACCAAGTCGAGCCAATCAGAATCTGCTACACGCCCATCACCCGACGTCAGGGGATGCCATCAAGCCTAGGAGCAAATAGATGCCAAGGAAGGAACGAGTATGAAGCGTCTCTGTTGGATCGCACTCATTACACTAACAGCAGGGCTCTTCCTGACTACGACGACCCAAGCTCAAACGCAGACCCTCCATTGGGAACGCTTCGACGTCAACATCACCGTTATGGAGAATGGCGATTTCGTGGTCGAGGAGGTTCAAGAGATCGCCTTCACCAGTGGGCGATTTCAATTCGGATACCGTAACATCCCTATGGAGCGTCTGGAGGGCATCACCGACGTCTCTGTGTGGGAAGGAGACCGTCAGTATGACCAGGGCTCCGGCGGGAGCTACACCTATCAGACGTCCATAGACGAAGGGGACTTCCAGATCAAGTGGTACTTCCCCTACACGTCTAACTCATCACACACGTTTATCCTCCGCTACACGGTCGAAGGTGGTCTGCGATACTACGACGGTGGTGACCAACTCTACTGGAAGGCGGTCTATGCGGATCGCGACTTCCCGGTTTACGATTCGACGGTAACCGTGGAACTACCCAACGATGCGAAAGCAGAGCCGGTCGCCGCCTATGGCACGGAAGCCTCGGTCACAGGACAGGGAACGAGCACGGTGACCTTTCGCGCTCAGGAGACCATTGACCCGGGACAAGAGTTCGAGGTACGCGTCCAGTTCCCCAACGGCATCGTCCAGGGTTCAAAGCCCAGCTGGCAGGCTGCCTACGACCGTAGGGTAGCGTGGGAAGAAGGGCCTAAAGACCTCGTCAACCTCGGCTTGGGCGCTCTCGGCGCCCTCTTGCTCGTCGGTGGGCCGATCTCCCTGTTGCTGCTTTGGTATCTGCGGGGACGCGATCCGGAGGTATCCCTGCCGGCCGAGTACATCTCGGAGCCGGTCTCCGACGATCCACCAGGTATCGTCGGAACGCTCGTAGATGAGAAGACGGATATGGAGGACATCATCGCCACCCTGGTAGACCTCGCCCGTCGAGGGTATCTGAAGATTGAGGAGGAGCGCGAGACTGGGTTCTTCCAGGCGACCAACTTCGACTTCCGGTTCCGCCGTACCAACAAGGACGACAGCGATCTCTTGGCCTACGAGCGAGAACTCCTGAGGGAGATTTTCGAGGGTCGGCAATCCCGACGAATGTCAGACTTGCGCAACGAGTTCTATCAGGCGATTCCAAGCATCAAGCGCAAGCTCTACGATCAAACGGTCGAGAAGGGTTATTTCACCGGCAGGCCAAGCAAGATCCGGAAGCGGTATGCCGGCATCGGGGTTGCGTTGCTGGTGGGCGTGTTCGCATGCGGCATCGTCGGGACAGCGCTGGTGGCGGAGTACGCGGGTGCCATCGTCTGCCCGTTCATCGGCATTGGCGTGACGGCCATCGCACTCGCCATCGTCGGGCAATGGATGCCCGCCAAGACGCGCAAAGGAGCAGAACAAGCCGCCCGCTGGGAGGCCTTTGAGCGCTATCTCAGCAACATTGAACGCTACACGAATCTCACCGAGGCCACGGATCAGTTCGAGCGATACCTGCCGTACGCCATCGCCCTGGGAGTGGATCGCAGCTGGGTGCGCAAGTTCTCCCGTATCGAGGAGACACCGGTGCCCATTCCGGCCTGGTACCTGCCGATGCCCCGGCGCGGCTATGCCGGAGGCACGCGCCCGGCAGGTATGGGCAAGAGCAGGGCATCGGGTGGCCCAGGGCCCTCGCTCCAGGATATGTCCGACAACCTCTCGGGCGGCCTGCAGAGTATGTCGGACGGGTTGACGGCTATGCTGAACACGGCTGGCAGCACGCTGTCCAGCCAACCGAGCAGCTCTGGCAGCGGCGGCGGAGGGTTCTCCGGAGGGGGTTCCGGAGGAGGTGGCGGCGGGGGTGGCGGCGGCGGAGGGTTCGGCTAGGAGGTCTCCGGCCTCGGCTTGTGAAACGTGATAGGAGATGCATCAATGAACACTGGAAAGACCATCGGCATCATTCTCATCGTGATCGGTGTCGGCACCTGCGTCGTGGCCGGTGCCTGGCTGCTCGCCAGCGCGGCTGGGCCTGAGAGCAATCTCAGGCTGTCCGGCGCAATCCTGGGAGCCGCCTTGGCTTTCGTCATCGCTGCTCCAGCCATCGGCGCTGGCGTCTTCATTCTCGTCCGCGGTCAGCGTGAGGCCGCGGAAATGGCTGAGGTGGAGAAAGAACAGAAGCTCCTGGGCATGATAAGGACCCAGGGACAGATCTCCATCTCCGAGGCAGCCATCGAGCTCGACGTGAACCGAGCACAAGTCGAGAGCTGGATCTACGACCTGGTCGACAAGGACCTCTTCACCGGTTACGTGAATTGGGACGAGCGGATGCTGTACTCTCGGGACGCAAGCCAGATGCGGGGTAAGAACCGCTGTCCCAATTGTGGGGGCGAGGTAGAGCTGGCAGGCAAAGGGGTGATCAAATGCCCTTACTGTGGGGTGGAGATTTTCCTATCCGACTAGCCGATCCGTGAGGGCACGAGATACCGCCCGTCATACAGGGGACAGAGCACAGGCCTTCTACAGGTTGATGGGCCCCGGCCAGGCCGTCGCGAAGCAACTTTCTGAAGCGTTGTGCGTATATAGCTTAGATGATCTAGCGATTAGGTGAACAAGGAGGGACGGAGGATGAACGACATCTACGAGAAGGTAGAAAGCCAACAGAACGCGCTGGAGAAGGTGATCGATTTCATACCAGGCTGGAGCGGTTATCAGAAACGCCAGAAGCGCCGGGAGGCCGACAGGCTCCTGCGTGAGACCATGGCCGGGAAGCTACAAGAGCAGCGACGGCGCCTGGATGCAGCCCAGAAGAAGCTCATTGCCCACGGTCGGCTGGACTTGGTCGACGACGTTGAAAGCGCGGTGACGCAGCTTAAAACGTTCACAGACCGGATACGCTTCGCCAGCTATGGGTACGCTGGGCTTTTCGACGCCGTCAAGGTCAGGGAAGACGAGCTGAAGCAGCTGTATGACTTCGACGCGGCCTTGGTCGAATATGTCGAGCGGCTGGATACAGCCAACGATCACCTGCGAACGGCGATGACGGAGGACGAAGGACTGGAGCAGACGCTTGAGATCATCCAGGAGATCGTTCGCGAGGCGAACACGACGTTTGATCGGCGTGAGCATCTGATTCTGGGCAGTCAGTAGAAGAACTCCGAGCCCAGTCAGATAGAACGCCCGAACGTGCGTAGAGAGATACAGATACAGCACCACGAGTTCAGGAGGCCAGAGAGATGGCAAGAGTCTTCGACATCGTAGAGTTCGTTGACGAGACAAGTTCGGAAATCGTCCACCGCGTCCCAGAACGGGGCTCAGGCGATTTTCGCATCGGTTCCCAGGTCATCGTGCGAGAGAGCCAGGCTGCGGTCTTTTTCCGCGACGGGCAGGCGCTGGACACGTTTGGCCCAGGGCGTCATACGATCACCACTGCCAACATCCCACTTCTGGTGAACCTCGTTGGCAGAGCGTTCTCCGGCGAGACACCGTTCAAGGCTGAGGTCTACTTCGTCAGCTTACGTGAGTTCACGGACTTGAAGTGGGGAACCCCAACCCCGATCACGATCAAGGATTCCGAGTTGGGTATGGCGCGCGTCCAGGCGCGGGGCACATACGCTGTCCAGGTTGTTGACCCCCAGCTGTTCGTCAACAAGATCGTGGGCACTCAGGGGCTCTACCGGACCTCGAACATTAAGGACTTCTTCCGCTCTATGATCCTCACCAAGCTATCTGATCTGGTGGGGGAGACCAGCAAGAGCGTCATCGAGATCGCAGCAATGACGGAGGAGATCGTAGCCGGTGTCCGGGCCAAGGCTGCCGAGGAATTTGCCGCGCGCGGCATCACGCTGACCTCCGTCTACGCAGAGTACATCGGACCGACAGAAGAGACAGCTAAAGCGATTGACGAACGAGCCTCGATGGGGGCGATCGGCGATATGCAGGCCTATCTGCAGTTCCAGGCCGCGCGGGGCATGCGGGACGCGGCTCAACAGTCCGGAGGAACGGCCGGTGCGGGCGTCGGCCTGGGTGCGGGCGTTGGTATGGGGGCGGCTATGGCGCAGATGATGTCACAGAGCATGCAGCAACCCAGCCAGCAACAGTCGGGCCAACAGCAGTCCCAGGCGGGAGGAGGCCAACCAACGGCACCCAAGACCGCCGAAGACGTCCAGAATATGCTCGACAACCTGGATATGCGGCTGATGAACGGCGAGATCAGCGAGGACCTCTATAACAAACTCCGGTCCAAGTGGGAAGGGCGGCTGGAGGAACTGAAGTAGCAACCCCGGACGTGAGTCGGTCGTTAGAGCCGATCAACGGAAGCAGAGGCGACAGGGAGGTACAGCGTGACCGAGGATCAGAAACAAGGATACCCCACCGAAGAACAAGCCACGGAAGAAGCGTGGCACGAGGTCGGGCGACAGTTTGAAGCCCTGGGGGAGAGCCTATCCAAGGCTTTCCGTGCTGCGTGGGAAGACGAACAGACCCAGGAGCACGTGCGCTCTATGCGGGATGGCCTCGAGAAGATGGTCGACAGGGTTGATCGCGCGGTCAAAGAGGCCGGAGAATCTGAGCAAGGGAAGAGACTTCGTACCGAAGCTGAGAAGACGGCCGAATCACTCCGCAAAGCGGGAGAGCAGACCTGGCAAGAGACACGACCTCAACTGATATCAGCCTTGACAACCGTCAACGCCGAACTCCAGAGGTTGATTGAGAGTCTAGAGGAGAAGACGGCCTCTGACAGCGAACCTCCAGAGCAGACGCGAGAGGCTTGACGATGCGCGGAAGACGCAGGGCGAGCCTTCTTCAAGGGTTACTGCTGATCCTGCTTGGCTTGTTGATTCTGGTCATCCAGCTGCTGCCTGGTATCCAGATCTCGTTCTCCTGGCCATGGATCATCATTGGAGCTGGGCTTGTCGTCTTCTTCATCGGGCTGGGGACTGGTGTACCAGCCCTGGCCATACCAGCATGCATCATCGCAGGCCTGGGCGGGATCCTCTACTATCAGAGCATCACCGGGGACTGGGATAGCTGGGCCTATATCTGGTCCCTGATACCCGGTTTTGTGGGGATAGGTCTGGTTCTGACGGGATTGTTGAGCGGCGACGGTCGGGATTCAGCGCGCGCTGGGCTCTGGCTCATTGTCATCAGCCTGGCGCTATTCAGCGTCTTTGGGTCGTTTTTTGGAGCGCTAGGGCTGCTGGGAGATTACTGGCCAGTACTGCTGATCCTACTTGGGGTCCTTCTTCTGGTCAGCCCCTTGCTTCGGGCACGTCGTTAGTGCAGCATCGAGCGATGAGCGCCACCATCTATGGCACTCTTCGTACATCTGTTACGTAAGATCGACGCAGCAGCCTTGGTGCTCCTACGTGCCAAGCTGCACCCCAGTGTGAGGCTGACGGTCGGGGAAGCGTCGTCGCGCCAACCGGCTGACTACGATATCCTCGTGGCTGGACGCCCTCAGCGCGAGGATATCACGGCTAGCACCAACCTACGAGCTCTGATCATACCTTTTGCCGGTATCCCACGAGAGACCCGTGCCTTGATGCTCGGCTTCCCCCGTATCGCCGTTCATAACCTCCATCACAACGCCGCTGCAGCCGCTGAGATGGCCGTCAGCCTGATGCTCGCCGCGAGCAAGTTCATCGTGCCCAGTGACCAAGCCCTCCGCCACCAGAACTGGTGGCCCCGCTACGGGCCTAACCCCGCCGTTATCCTGGAGAGCAGAACGGCACTGATCCTCGGCTATGGCGCCATTGGCCAGCGAGTGGCCCGGGCGTGCCGGGGATTGGAGATGAGCGTGATGGCCACAAAACGCACCGTGGAGGACGAAGAACTGGATGCGGACGTTTATCCGCCGGAGGCACTGTGCAGTCTGCTGCCCCAAGCTGACGTGCTCATCGTTGCTCTGCCTCTCACTGCAGAGACGAAGGGACTGATCGGGGCCAAGGAATTGGCGCTGCTCCCTCCTGAGGCTGTATTGGTCAACGTAGGGCGTGGGCCGATCGTCGAAGAGGAAGCGCTGTACCGCGCCCTGCGAGATGGTGAGTTACACGCTGCAGGATTGGACGTGTGGTACAATTACCCTAAGGATGAGACCTCTCGTTCGAACACACAGCCCTCGGCCTATCCATTCCACGGCCTAAATAACGTCGTGCTGAGCCCACACCGAGCCGGCAGTGGGGGCTCCAAGGAGATCGAGCGACGGCGTATGGCACACCTGGCACGGCTAATTAACGCGGCAGCAGCCGGGGAGCAGATGCCCAACAAGGTAGATCTCGACCTGGGGTACTGACGGAGCCACGAATCGCCCCCTAGATCATTTATTGGAGTCAGAGATGCGGATCTATAACACCCTCTCACGCCAGATAGAGACCTTCAGACCACAAGAGAAACCGATCTCCGTCTACGTCTGCGGCATCACACCTTATGATGCGACCCACCTTGGCCATGCCTTCACGTACACAGCGTTGGATATCACCGTGCGCTACCTGGTGTTCCAAGGCCACAAGGTGCAGTATGTGCAGAACGTTACCGACGTCGACGATGACATACTGCGGAAGGCAGACGAGGTGGGAGAGAACTGGCGGAAGCTGGGCGATCGCTGGACGGCCCGATTCATTCGGGACATGATCGCACTAAACGTCCGTCCGCCTGATCGATTCCCACGTGCCACTGATGTCATCCCGCAGATTATCGATGTCGTACAAGGACTGATGGATGCTGACCTGGCTTACGAAGCGGAGGGAAACGTCTATTTCCAACTTGACGCCTGGCCAGCCTACGGCAAGCTGAGCCGTCTCTCCCGCGAGGAGATGCTGCCCATCGCCAACGAGCGGGGAAACGACCCAAATGATCCTCACAAGCAGGATCCCCTAGATTTCGTCCTCTGGCAAGCTCAGGCACCGGGTGAGCCTGCCTGGGAGAGCCCTTGGGGGCCTGGACGGCCGGGATGGCACATTGAATGCTCGACGATGGCTCTCCACTTCTTGGGCAACCCCATCGACATCCACAGCGGCGGCGCGGATCTGACGTTTCCTCACCACGAGAGCGAGATCGCTCAAGCCGAGGGAGCCACGGGTGAGGCACCGTTCGTCCGATACTGGGTTCACACCGCGATGGTCCGCCACAAGGACGAGAAGATGAGCAAGTCCCTGGGCAACCTCATCATGGTCAACGACTTGCTGGAGACTTGGACACCAGACACCCTCAGGCTCTATCTGGCCGATCACCACTACCGCGACGCCTGGACTCACAATCGAGGGGAACTGGAGCAGGCTGAACAGCGTTCTCAGAAGCTGAACGCTGCTGTCAGCGCCAATGGGGGGGATGCTGAAGCGCTGGATGCCGCTCCCTGGCGAGCTGCCTTTGTCTCAGCGATGGATGACGATCTCAACACCCCCCTGGCTCTCCAACATGTGGAAGGGTTAGCCGACGAGATTCTGGGCGGTGCTGACGACGGGCGCTCCACAGCATCCGCTCAAGAAGCCTTGCGCTCAATGGGCGATGTGTTCGGACTCCGCTTCAACGCTCCTGAGCCGGACGTAGAGCTCACTGAACAGTGGGAACAGTACTTGCAGGATTTCACCTAGAGGGAGAGACAACCGTGCGCAAACAGCCGACCTCGCGGATGTGTTTCGTTTGTGGGCGAGAGAACCCCGTGGGACTGAAGCTGAACTTCTATGAGGATCACGAGGCCAGTCAGGTCAAAGCGGACTTCGTCATACCAGCCGCCTATCAAGGTTACCCTGGGGTAGCTCACGGGGGTATCGTCTCCGCCGTACTCGATGAGGTCTCTGGTCGCGCAGTGATGATGAAAGAGGCAGGAGAGCAACTCCTGGTTACACTGCGAATGACGGTTCGATTCCGGCAGCCCACCCCGACAGAGTCTCCGTTGATAGCCGTCGGCTGGGTCGAACGTGTGAGCGGTGTCGGGGCGAAAGTCGCCGGAGAGATGCGCCTTCCTGAAGGCACCGTCACGGCCACCTGCGAATCTCTCCTGGTAGAACCTCCGGACGCGTTCAAGGAGAGATGGGGAGAGGAAAAGCCGTACTGGAAAGCACGCGAGTAGGGAAGACAGCCAGATGAGCGACTATGACGTCTACGCCACGACTTACGACGCACAATTCGGAAAGGGCCTGGAGGACATTCCGTTCTACGTCGAGGAGGCCGAGCGGGCTGAACCGCCGGCCTTGGAATTGGCCTGCGGAACCGGTCGAGTGCTGATTCCGGTTGCCAAGGCGGGCGTGCGGGTGTACGGTCTAGACAGCTCGCCCGCTATGCTGGACACTTGCCGCCACAAGCTTTCGGCACTACGAGCCGGGGTGCAAGATCGCGTCACGTTGACCCAGTCTGATATGCGCGACTTCTCCTTCGACGAGCGCTTCGGCCTCATCTACTGCCCCTTTCGCTCATTTCTACATCTCAGGACCACTGAGGATCAGATGAGAGCGCTGCGTAATATCCGGGCTCACCTGCATCCGGACGGTCGCTTCGCACTCAACTTCTTCAACCCTAGTGTGTCCTTCATCGCACGAGCAGCCGGAAGTGGTCGAGGGGTCGCCAGAATCCAGAAGGAGTTCGAGGATCCGGAGAGTGGGAGGCGAGTCATCGCCTGGGCCACTATGGGCCACGATCCAGTAAAGCAGCTGATCGACACCTACGTGATTCACGACGTCGTCGACGCGGAGGGCCGCCTGTTGGAGCGAACCTACAAACCTATGCGACTGCGGTGGATCTACCGCTATGAGTTCGAACACCTCCTCCATCGTTGTGGCTTTGAGGTTGAGGCGCTCTACGGTGACTTCGACCGTCGTCCCTTCACTGAGGCGGATCAGGAGCTGATTTGGATTGCTCGCAAGGCGCAAGGGTAATCCGTGCTCGCTGTCGTGCTCGCCGCCGGGCGCGGTTCCAGACTCGGCCCCTTGACCATCGACCGGTCCAAGGCGATGATGCCGGTTGCCGGCAAACCAATGATCGAGCATGTGCTCGACATGCTGGCCGCGGGCGGCGTTGACCATGGCATCATCGTCGCCCATCCTGAGGACCGCGAACTCTTGGGTTACCTCGAGCGTTCGTCTTGGTCCAAGAGGATCCATCTGGGCTATCAGGAACAGCGACTTGGTATGGTCCACGCCCTGGAATGTGCCGTCCCCCAGATCGATGAGGAAGGGGCCTCTGATTTTCTTCTCGCTTCGTGCGATAACCTCTATCCCGAGGGGCACGTCGCCAATCTGCTCGCTCGTCATCGCCACAACGAACTAGATGCCGCTGTAACACTTATGTGGACCTATCCCGAGAGAGCAACTGCCAGCGCTGTCGCCGTGCTGCAAGACGGCTTATTGACGGACATCATAGAGAAGCCCGACATCGAGGCGATTCCGACCTCTCATGCATCTGGAGAAGCCTTGAGCGTTCCATCGCTCTACGTGCTATCTTCGGAGGTGCTCGACTATCTGCCTTACGTGACTCCATCGCCCCGCGGAGAGCGGGAATTCCCCGACGCACTCCGCCTGTTGATCGCCGACGGCGGCAGGGTAGGCGGCCAGAAGGTGAGCAGGCGGATGACGCTGACGACCCCGAAGGATTTCCTCGCTCTGAATCGGCAGGTTCTGCGGAGCGACCCCGCGTGTGCAACCGTCGACGTCAAGGCTCCGGATGACACGACCATCGTACCCCCGGTGCGCATTGAGGCAGGAGCCCACGTGGCTTGCGGGTGCTGCATTGGCCCGGACACGTATCTGGAGAATGGTTGTCGTGTCGGGGCCAACGCCGTCGTGCGCCGGGCGGTGGTCATGAGGGGAGGCCACGTGGAACGGAACAGCATCGCCGAGGCTTCTGTCATCAGCGGTACAGGACGCGTGATGAGAATCGGAGGTTGAAACAAAGAAGGCCCTGAGTACACCCAGGACCCTCACACAGAGCACTATGATAAGTGTGGTAGAGACTACATATCGGGCACGGTCCGCTTGAGAATCTCATACTGCTCTAGAGCTCTGCCAGCTCCCAATGCTACACAGGCCATTGGGGCATCGGCGACGTAGGTAGCCACGCCGGTTTCTTGGGAGACTAGCTCGTCCAGACGTCTCAAGAGGGCCCCACCTCCGATCAGCGCCATACCTCGGTCGATAATGTCGGAGGAGAGCTCAGGGGGCGTCCGCTCCAGCATCGATTTGATCATTGAGGTCACAGCCGACAGAGGCTCGGACAGCGCCTCCGCCACCTCTTCTGAGGTGATGGTGACGCGATGCGGCAATCCTGCTACCTGATCGCGGCCCTGAACGTCAATCGATTTCTCCTCTTCCAGGGGGAGAGCCGCTCCAATCCGGATCTTAACTTTCTCGGCCGTCATCTCTCCGATCATCAGATTGTACTTGCGGCGAACATAGGCCATAATCGCTTCGTTCATATGCACCCCGCCAATGCGCACCGCATTGGCCCGAACGACGCCGTTGAGCGAAACCACCGCAGCCTGGCTGGTCCCTCCGCCCAAGTTAACCACCATACTGCCCGCCGGGGTGTCCACGGGCAAGCCAGCCCCGATGGCACCTGCCAATGGCTCCGGAATGAGATGGGCGGCGCTGGCTCCTGCGTCCAGTGCTGCCTCGCGCACCGCGCGCCGCTCCACACTCGTCACGCCGTAGGGCACGCTCACCATCACACGCGGCTTGAAGAGACTGAAGCGACCGCACGCTTTCTGGATGAAATACTGGAGCATGCGGTGCGTGACGCGATAGTCCGCGATAACGCCATCGCGCATAGGACGAAGGACCTCAATGGTATCGGGGGCCCGCCCCATCATTGAGCTTGCCTCCTCGCCCACGGCCATGATCTTGTATTCGTCGGGCGAGATGGCCACGATCGAGGGTTCCTGTAGAACGATTCCCCGTCCGTTGACGTGTACCAGTACGTTGACCGTTCCTAGGTCTATTCCCAGCTGCTTCTGAAACATTCCGCCTTCCTGCTGTATTCGCCTACCTGATCGTCGCGTCCAGGTGCGCGAGGGTTGTCACCGGAGCAGGGTCAGAGTAGTCGTTAGCAGGAACGAAAACAGCCTGCATAGACGAGATTGCTCCTTCCTGCTGCTCGCCCTTGTCGGTGCCCAGCGTCGGCTGATAGCCAAAGGCACTGGGCATGAATGGCCATGCCGACCTCCATCGAGATGATAGAGGCTTGGAGGCCCTCTACCTGCCCGCGCACAGCGAGCATCGGGTCCTGCCTTGTCTCTTGGTTTGCCTTGTCGGCCATAGGTCCCCTCAGTAAGTTATCATCGCGCACAGGGGATGAAACGTCAAGATGATACACGAAACCAGGAGATTTGTCCAGCGCTCTCGCCGGGAATCCCAGGCTTTCGCCGTCTCGGCCATCCTGCAACGAATGCTACGATTGACGCCGCCTCCCGTTGTGCTATACTAATATCGTCCAATGTAGCAAGGTCGTTATTACTGATCGAAGGAGACCAAACCGTGGTAAGTGAAGACCTGTTGGAAATTCTGCGCTGTCCGCACTGCGTCAGTGGTGAGACTCGAAAGCCCGGCGATGATCCAGGACAACTAACATTGGTCCGCGACGCCTGGCTCGTCTGTCAGGAGCACGACTGCCAGCGGAAATACCCCATACGCGACGACATCCCGGTGATGCTGATCGAAGAGGGTGATAAGTGGATAGACACCGACGTTGAGGATCTTCCCGTCCCTCCACCAGCCGATTAGCTCGATGTTCAAGTGGTACGTGATTGTGCTGGCGTCGATGTCCGTTCTTCTTCTGATAGCCGGCATGCTGGCACTGATCCTGCCGGAGGATTACGAGGGACAAGAGATTTACCGCATCGACGCTATGCACACGATCCGGATGGTCGACCTGCTAGGCGGCCTCCTCCTGGTAGCGGGTTGTGCTACAGCGTGGGCCGCGGGTCTGGTGTGGCAGCGAACAGTAGATGCTTCCTGAAGAACCCGGAACCTACGTGTTGATTCTGCATCTGCCTCAGCAAGCAACGGTCCGCGTCGGCAAGCTGGGCGAATTTGTCTTTCCGTCGGGCTGGTATGCCTATGCCGGCAGTGCACGGGGCCCAGGCGGGTTGGCAGCCCGAGTCTCCCGTCACTGTCGCAGATCGAAGACGCACCACTGGCACATCGACTACCTACGCCCATATGGTGAACTGGTGGCCGTATGGTATACCCTCGGTTCCCAAAAGGAAGAGTGCAGATGGGCGGAGACGCTGTCCGACCTCCCCGAGACGTCATCTCCAGCTTCTCGGTTTGGCGCCTCCGACTGCCGCTGTCCTACGCACTTAATCTACTTCCCCGCTCGACCGGACCTCTCGGCGTTCCGCCAGATCGTGAAGGAGCCCGTCTCGGAGACATTGCTTCAGAATTGAAGGACCGCCCTCTACTTCATCTTGCATGGCTATGGGTTCTCTGGCACACTTTCTTGACAGCTACCTGGGACGTGCTATCATGATAACGAAGCTCAAGTCGGCCAGGCGGTCGCGTCCCAAGAACGGGGCGAGGAAAGTCCGGGCTCCACAGGGCACGGTGCTGGGTAATCCCAGGTCGGGGTGACCTGACGGAAAAGGGCCACAGAAAAGCAGACAGCCGCAGTGACCTGCGGTGATGGTGAAAAGGTGGTGTAAGAGACCACCGGCGTCCGTGGTGACACGGACGGCCGGGCAACCCCCACCGGGAGCAAGGCCAAGCAGGGGACAAGTCCCTCGGTCTCCAGTGGAACCGAGGGCACGGGGTGACCCGCTCCGTTCCAGTCCCGGGTAGGCTGCTAGAGGTGATGGGCAACCATCACCCCAGATAGATGATCGCCATCCTCGGCCAAGAGAAGGTCGGGGGCACAGAACCCGGCTTATCAGCTGACTTGAGCAAGGAATACCGTCGCGACGATTGCCTATGCCTCCCGACCACGATTCATCAGAGCCGATATGGAACGCCAGCTGATTCCGGCTCACGAGACTCGTGCCAGTCTCCGTGTCGTTAACTCGCGCTTCATAGCCACCATCACGCCGGCTTTCACCGTGGAAGAGGCACGCGCTTTCGTCGATTGCATCAAGCGCGAGTTCGACGACGCCACACACAACGTCCCCGCTTATGTTATCGGACACGGTGCTTCGGTGATCGCTCATTGCAGCGACGATGGTGAACCCCCCGGCACCGCCGGTCCGCCGGTTCTCGCGGTCCTCCGTGGCAGCGACCTGGGGGATGCGGCCATCGTTGTGACCCGTTACTTCGGCGGGACGAAGCTGGGCACTGGCGGGCTGGTTCGCGCCTACAGTGATGCAACGCGCAAGGTTCTCTCGGGGCTCCCCCGGGCGATGAAAGCAGCCACGTACACCGTTCAAATCGACGTGCCCTACAGTCTTTTCGAGCAGACCCGACGGTTGATTGAGCTCCACCAGGGCCATACACTTAACGAGGCCTTCGCCGCAGAGGTGACAGTCAAGGTCCAACTACGGCAGGACGTGCTGCCGGACCTGCAGGACGGATTGCAGGAGATCTCCAGGGGAACGATGAAGGCCAACATCATCGCAAGTAGCCAGTCAACCATTATGCCCCTTGACGCTGATTGATGAGGCCCACGAGGCGGATAGCGCTGTGAGACGGCCGCAAAAAGGTTGCTTGGGGCCGGAGGATTCAGGTTCGTCACACACGGCCGAAAGAACGAAGAAAAGCCGAGGCTTGCGCCTCGGCCTTCCTAAAGGAGGAGAAGAAGAGAATCTTCTAATAGTAAAGATACCATAGCCGGTCCCTGATGGCTTGACGCTAACCTAATGCCTTCCTGACGCCCACCTGACAGACAACCACATTAAGCGATGAGCCCCTCATTCGAAGGCGCCCTTAACTCGTTGTTAACAACCGGTTAAACCGCACCAAAAGATGGGCTGGTATCATCCCCATGGCTCAGCTATGGAGGGTGGCCGCAAGTATCGGACCCCCGGTTGGGCATCTTCGGACATCAATGACGGTGTAGCGCTGCTGCGGCAAAATCGCCCAAGCTAACCCGTCCTTATGTGAGAGGAAGAGCACCTTGAGTGAAGCTATTGCGAGCGTTTTAGAGGAAGACAAGCACGGTTTTCGCACCTTGTGTCGGGATCGAACGCCTTCTTCCCTCACTCCATCGTTTGACCGCCACAACAAGACGAGCTCCTCTCCCAGGACCGAACGACCCAACGCCGACGTTGACCAACTCCTAACCTTTCTGGATCAGTACCCCCAGGCGTGGCGCGTCCTACAAGAGGTGCTGGGCCCTAAGGAGGCACTCCATCTGGCTCAGCTCCGGCGCAACGAGGCTATGACAACCCTGCGCGTGAAGCACCGCTGGTCCCTGCAGGCTATTGGTGACCTGTTCGACCTTAGCCGCGAACGCGTGCGCCAGATCACCCCCTCCATCGCCGGAAATGGCACAACCCCCGACCTTGAAGATGGCAGACCATCCGATCCAAGGAAGATGAGGTTCGAGTTGGCAGCTGTCTTCCGAAAGGCGATCCGCACACCGCAGGCCTGGAACGGCCGAGGTCAGGTCTCGAAAGCCTGGGTGATTGAACAACTGGGCTACGAGCCAGAGATCCCCGAGCTCGACTTTCGCAGGCTGGGAGACTCCAAGGCCGAGTTCATCCTCCGGCACGGCCTGGAGCTCCAAACCAAACAAGACATGCGGTCGTGGTTGAAGGAGATGTACTTTGAGCGCCACATGACCTATGCCGAGATAGCCCATTGGCTTTCCGAGAGATTTGTCTCGGTAGCACCCATGACGGTGCACCGCTTTGCCACCGGTATCTTGGATATCGACGGATACGGCCGCGGCAAGCGCGTGGACCGATGACCGAACCACCACGAACACCCTCCCCAATCCATTGCCAGTGAGGTCCCCCTCAAGCGCTCACCACTAATGGAGCACAGGGTCAGTCAAGGCCTCCACGCTCCAGCCGAACGCGAGAATCATCGACCTCGCATCTGACACTGCGATCGGCAGCCCGATTCGAGCCATTCCCAGCTGTAGAACAGCCCTCTGGACTTGACAAAGAGAAGGTTCACGTGTAGAATCATACCGACCAGTCGGTTTTTGCGACAACTGCCGAGGGAGAAGAAATGACAACCCAACAACGAGGTGAGAAGACCCGCGCACGGATTCTGGAAGCCGCCACAGCCGGCTTCGCCGAGCAAGGATATGAGAGCACAGGCGTCGCCGAGATCTGTGAGCGCGCTGACGTGAGCAAAGGCGCCTTCTATCATCACTTTTCTAGTAAGCAGGATCTCTTCATGGAGTTGTTGCAGTGTTGGTTGGCGCAGCTAGACGCAGGCCTGGCCGAGTTTCGCGACAGCCGAGCCTCGGTTTCAGAGGAACTGCTCAGTATGACTGAGATGATCTGCACCGTCTTCGAGGTCGCGGACGATCAACTCCCGATCTTCCTGGAGTTCTGGGCCAAGGCCGCTCATGATCCCGAGATATGGGAAGCGACGATCACGCCCTACCGACGCTATCGAGCGTTCTTTGCCAATATCGTGAAGACAGGCATCGATCAAGGCGACCTGCACCCGGTCGATCCCGACACAGCAGCACGAGTCATTGTATCACTAGCCGTTGGGCTCGTGTTGCAGGGTCTGCTTGATGCCGAGGGAGCCGACTGGGGACGTGTGGCGAGACAAGGTATGCAGATGCTGCTCCATGGCTTGGAGAAAGAAACACCCCGACGCTCCCTTAACAGGAGAACACAAGGGTGTGACCCCCGTTGACGATCCCGATCGTTCACGCTATAATCCCGGGCCGATGTCAATCAAACGTTTAGCGAGCATTCTGAAAAAAGAGTATCGTCATATCCTCCGCGAACCTAGGACCCTCTGGATGGTGTTCCTATCCCCCGCATTCGTCCTGATCGCGCTTTCTATGGTCTTCACCAGTGGTACCAACCGCATCGAGCTAGCTCTATGGGATCAGGATCGGACGGCCTTATCGCGCCAGTTCGTCGGCACATTGAGCAGCGACGCTGACTTCTCCGTCCGACGCGCGTCCGACTACGAGGAGATTGAATCATCGCTGGTGGGCCGTCACGTTGACGCAGGGGTCGTCATCCCACCAGGTTTCGCCAACACGGTGCAAGCCGGCGACACAGCCTCGATTCAAGTCATCCTGGATGGCGTAGACACTTTCATCGCAGGACAGGCAAGTAGCAGCCTCCTGGGTCACGCTGCTGACTTTGGCGTCCAGCTCAGCAAGGAATACCTAGTACCTCCCCCACCCATTCAGATCAAACCCCAATCCGCCTACCTTCCGCAAGCCGCCGATCAAGACAGCATGGTCTCAGGACTGATACCCATCGTCTTCTCGCTGCCAGTGATCGCCGCTGCTTTGGCGCTGGCTCGTGAGCGGGAGAAGGGCACGCTGGAGACACTCGTTGCTACGCCTGTGCGTGGTCTAGAATACCTCGGCGGTAAGATGATTGCCTACGTCACCGCCTCCCTGGTTGGCCTGCTGCCGGTGTGGCTGACCGCCTCTTGGCTGTTCGGCGTGCCATTCCGTGGTAATCCAATCCTGCTCGTGTTGCTTACGGCCGACTTTCTGATGGCCAGCGTCGGGCTGGCCATCGTGATTGGGAATCTAGTACACAGCCAGCAAGCCGCCACCGTCCTCTCCCTGTTTATCTTCTTCGTGCCGGCCTTCTTCCTTTCTGGTTTGACCGACCCCATCGACACCACGGACTTGTTGAGCACCATGGTCTCCTATGTGATGCCGAGCACCCACTTCGTGACCATCTGTCGCGCTTTGTTTCTCAAGGGCGCCTCCTTCTTGGAGCTTTGGCGCCCTGCCCTTATGTTACTCGGTCTCTCCACCCTCTGGACCATCCTGGGCGCTTTGACGTTCAAGAAGCGCATCGCGTGAGAGATAGAAGATCTGGAAAAGGACTTCTTTGCGATATACCGAACGGATAGCATAGCCCTATGATAGATCACTTATGTCGCATCTGCGGCCTAGCAGTCAAGGAATTCCAACAGCTGAGCCGCGATAGACTGCTACTAGCCTTCCTACTTCTGGGACCACTGCTGGAACTACTGCTTATGGGAAGTTTGTCTGGAGGAGGCGTCACAAACCTGCCTCTAGCCGTGGTGGATCAGGACAGAACGCGGAGCAGCCGCGAGCTGATCGCCAAGCTGGATCAGACGGATGAACTGCGGGTCACCGTGTATGGGGACAACGTTGAGGAGGCACGCCGTTGGATGCGGAACGGGGACGTCGCGGCCATCGCTGTCGTGCCACCAGGATACGGGGTCACTCTGGCCGAACCCACGCGGAGCGCCGAGGTCCAGATCATCGCCGATGGCTCCCATCACATTATCTCCACGGTCGCTGTTGGTACGGCCGAGGACGTGGCGGCCAAGATCGGAAGGGACTTCGCCGAGTCTTCTCCAGCCTCTAGCACGGGCCCCATCGACCTGCGCATCGTAGCCCGCTTCAATGCAGCTATGGAGGATCAGCCGCACGCCATCACGGCGATGCTGGGTATGATCGTCTTCCAGGTGGCTCTAGTGGTCGCCGCACAGAGTATAGCCCGTGAGCGCGAAGTGGGGACGCTGGAACAGCTTCGGGTGACGCCCCTGGGACGGTTGGATCTCATGATCGGCAAGACGCTTCCCACGTTGATCATCGGGATGGCCGACTTCCTTATGATGATGGGTCTGACTGTTATCTGGTTTGATATACCGGTCAGGGGATCTCTGGCCCTTCTTACGCTCCTGACGATCCCCTTCGTGTTGGCTCAGATCGGCTGGGGAACGCTCATATCGCTGATCTCCCGCACTCAGCAACAGGCTATGCTGTTCGTTTTCGCATTGGCGATGCTTGAGGTAGCATTCTCAGGTTTCCTCGTACCGGCAGGGAATATGCCGGCTGTTATGCAAGTCATCTCCTACGTCTCCTCCGTGCAGCACTATCTAGTCATCGTGCGCGGCATCTTGCTCCGAGGGACTGGATTGAGCCTTTTGTGGCTGCCTAGCCTGGCACTGGCAGGCATCGCTGTCACCGTTATGGCCCTGGCTTGGCTAAGGCTTCGCCTAGGGCTGGACTCCGATTCGCTACAACAACGCCTTGCAATCACGTGGCGCCGCCTCAAGGGCCTATGGCACCGTTCGCCGTGTGGCAGACGGCGGCGGACACGTAAGGGCAAGCAGCCGAAGTGGCAACACGAACCAGCCTGAGACCAGCCCTGCTCGGTTCGCGACCTCTCGGTGTGACTTATGTCACAGACAGGCGGAGCCCTCTCCAGTAACATGTAGTGTGACGGTGGAGAGAGGAGTTTTCGAGTGATGTCAGATTGGGCGCTACCAGAGATTGATTTGGTGCGGTGCGATCGATGTGGGCAGTGCGTCGAGCGGTGTCCGACCGGCGCTGTGGAGATGACGTTTTCGGGACCCATCATTGCGCGCCCCGCCGATTGCACGTATTGCACGGCATGTGAGACCGTCTGTCCGCAGGGAGCCATCAGGTGCAGCTATGAAATCGTCTGGGCTACTCAGCAGGACAGAGAAATGAGCAAGTGAACTGAACAACGTGAAGAACGCAAAAAGGAGTAGGCGAGCTGAAATGGAAGAGAAGAACAACAACACCTTGAGAGAGAGAGTAGAAGAAAGCCTGGCCACGATCCGACCGGCTCTTCAGGCCGATGGGGGTGGCGTGGAACTGGTCGACGTCAGCGACGAAGGCGTCGTTTCGGTGCGTCTCACCGGCGCTTGCGGCGGTTGTCCGATGTCGACCATGACCCTCAAGATGGGGATCGAGCGCACCCTTCGTCAGCAGATCCCCGAGGTCAAGCAGGTGCAGGCGGTCTGACAGGATCGCATTCGTCAGCTTTCGGGACAACACAAAGCGATACATACGGAAGGGTTCTTCTGCTGACGGCAGGGGAAGCTCGGCACGTAAATCTGTGATGACGGGCTCGTCGTCGGGACTGATGGATACCTGACGCCAGCGACCGTCTCTATGATACGAGGGGACATGCGACTCTTAGCCGTCATAACTGGAGAGTATGGTCAACGACACGTCGACAACATCCGTGCCCACGGGCCTGATGACTGGGAGATCCTAGTCTGGCGTGCTCCAGCGACCTACCCCCCGATCGTCGACTACCCAGAGGACTACGTGCCAGAGACGCTGCCGCAGGTCGATTTGGTGTTGGCCTTGGGCGAGGACAAGGGTGTAGCTGAGTTGCTGCCAGAGGTCGTCAAACGTACCGAGGCACGGGCTGTCATCGCGCCAACGGACCGCGAGGCATGGTTGCCTCGCGGTCTGGCACGCCAATTGCGAGGCTGGTTAGCAGAGATGGACGTGAAGTGTGCCACACCTAAACCTCTCTGTTCGCTGACCGAGAGCCACTACAACGTCAAGAAGCACCGTGTAGGCTTCGAAAGCCCCTTGATCGCCGAGTTCGCACGCTTCTTTGGGCGACCCAAGGTCCGCGTCATTGTTGACCCGGAGACGCACGACATCCGCGAGATAGAAGTCTTACGCGACGCAGTATGCGGCTGCGCTCGTCACGTGGCGCGAGAGCTAGTTGGGGTGCCCGCTGATGAAGCAGAACGTCTGGCAGGGTTGCTTCATCACCACTACCCATGTCTTGCCAGCATGGGGATTGACGACGATTTCAACGACACCATTATGCACGTTTCCGGCAACATCTTGAAAGAAGAAATCAAGGAAGAGGTTTCAGCGTATAGGACGGTGCGTTACATACGCCCAGACAATAAAGCCGCGTAGTCGCGCCTTCTGTGCCGCGTAGAGTTCCCGGGTGATCCATCTCATCGCCTTGGGCAGGGGGCGGTCCTCATCGGCCAATCCACCTCGCCAAAGAATCCCTCCCACAGTTTGCGCACTGTTTAGGGATAGAGTATAATCAGATGAATACCCTGATGGTACGGGATGGATAGTCGTTTGCCGCTGCACAGCGAGCCTTCCTCAGCCCAATCTTCGCGGGGGGCCCGATGTAGGCGTTGAGTTCAGTCCAAGGCTGGCAAGACGACTGACTTTTCTCTAGGGCCACGCGTTGCGCGCCAATGGGACAGACTCGCGACTGGGAGGAGGAAGCGCAAGTCGGTGACACTGCCACACAAAGTCCTGCTCGTCGAAGGACGGAAGCCCGCGGGGGAACGCCTGGCACCGATGCTCGAACCAGAGTACAAGCTCTTCACGGCAAGGACACGGCGTGAAGCTCTAGCTCGAATCGAAGACATCTCCCCCGCCGTTGTCGTGCTCGACGCCCCCTCCCTGCGCTTCAGTCGCCGTCGATTCTGTAAGACGTTGGAGGAAGAAGGGCTCGACAGCCCAGTCCTGCTGCTTCACGAGGACACCTCACCCCCGGATCACGTGAATGCCCGGGCCTATCTTCAGTACCCGTTCTCTCCCCAAAAACTGATCAACCGAATCTCTTGGTTGCTACCCGCCCCGGAGGGTGAGCTACTATGCAGGGGCGAACTGACTCTCAACGTCAAGCGCCGCTCCATTATCAAGGGAGATCGCGAGCGTCATCTCACTCCCAAGCAAGCCCATCTTCTTGAGCTGTTTATGCGCCATCCGGGAGAAGTCTTGACTCGTGAGTTCCTCATGAAGCGCGTATGGGATACCGATTTCGTCGATGACACGCGCACCTTGGATGTGCACATTCATTGGGTGCGCGATGCGATCGAAGAAGACACGAGGTCCCCAGAGTACCTGCATACCGTCCGTGGGGTTGGCTACTGCTTCAAGGTACCAGGCGGAATGGAATAGGCTTAGCTGAGTTTGCCGAAAACTCGCTTTGTGGTACAATTCATAAGGTTTGGACAATACACACGCCTCCTGACCAGCGAGACCGTGCCAGGGTACAGCCACTCTGGTCTCTCAACGGGATGACGGGGGCGGAGGAAATAAAAACGGTTAAGAGGAGGTTTCCCCTACAATGGCTGACATTTCTATGAAGGCACTCCTGGAAACAGGCGTGCACTTTGGACACCGCACCCGGCGCTGGCATCCGAAGATGGACAGCTACATCTTCACCGAGCGCAAAGGGGTGCATATCATCGACGTACAGCAGACGCTTGAAGCGCTTGATGAGGTATCTAATCTCGTTCAAGACACCGTTGCCGCTGGCGGTGACGTGCTCTTTGTGGGTACGAAGCGCCAAGCACAGGCGACGATTGCACGTGAAGCAGAACGCTGCGGCATGCCGTACGTCAATCTGCGCTGGCTAGGCGGCACGCTGACCAATTGGCAGACCATCAGACAACGAATTGACTACCTACACAATCTGGAGGCCCGGCGTGAACGAGGTGACTTCGATCTCCTGACCAAGAAGGAGGCGTTGGAGAAAGAGCGCGAGATTGACAAACTGAACCAGAGGTTCGGTGGTATCAAGGAGATGCGAGAGCTTCCAGAGCTGCTGTTTGTGGTCGACATTCAGCGTGAAGCCACGGCCGTCGCCGAGGCGGATAAGCTCGGTATCCCCATCATCGCGATGGTGGACACCAACTGCAACCCAGATCCGATCGACTACGTTATCCCGGCCAACGATGACGCTATTCGCGCCATCAGGCTGATCACCCATGAGATAGCAGACGCCGTCCTGAAGGGCATTGCGCAGAGGAAAGCCTACCAGGAAGAGGAAGAAATGCCGGAGGTCGAGGATCTCGAGCTAGAGGATGAGAAGTACCTCAGCGCCGCGACGCTTGCTCGACTCAAGGAGTTGTCGGCCGAGGAGACAGAGGAAGAGCAGACAACCGAGGCCAGCGAAGAAGCGACTGAGTAGTAGAGAACTGCGCGGCATGTAGGTATGCGCAGGCACAAGCCCTGAATGAGACCATCGCAGACTGCATAAGGAGAGAACACGTTGGAAATTACGACGTCGATGATTAAGGAACTACGGGATGCAACCAGCGCGGGGGTTCTCGACTGCCGTGAAGCGTTGGAGGCAACCGACGGCGATTTTGAAGAAGCTATTGCTTACTTGCGCGAAAAGGGTATGTCCGAAGCGGCTGAGAAGAGTGATAGCGCCGCCTCCGAGGGCCTCATCGAGGCATACATCCATCACGGCAGCCAGGTCGGTGTGCTCTTGGAGTTGAACTCCGAGACAGACTTTGTGGCTCGCACCGAGGATTTCAAGACTTTGGCACACAACCTAGCCCTTCACATTGCTTTCGCCGCACCGGAGTATCTCACCCGCGAGGACGTGCCGGAAGAAGTCATCGAAGAAGAGAGAAGCATCTATCGCAGGCGCGCTCTACAGGAAGGCAAGCCGGAACACATCATCGATCGCATCGTCGACGGTCGACTGGACAAGTTCTTCGAGCAATCGTGCCTTATGGAGCAACCTTTCGTCAAGAATGAGGACAAGTCCATCGGGGACCTGATCAAGGAAGCGATCACAGCATTCGGCGAGAATATCGTCGTGAGCCGCTTTGACCGGTACGAGGTAGGAGAGTAGCCCACGGTGGAAACACCTAGCGCCAAGACCGGGCTTGCGGTAGAGTAGCCGGTCTTGGCCAAACGGCTCTGTTCAAGGTAAGGTAGGATGGGTGTAGCCAAGTACAAGCGAGTTCTACTCAAATTGGGTGGTGAGTCTCTGGCCGAGCCAGGAGGCTTCGGCGTCAGTCCACATATGGCTGAAGAGGTCGCCGCCAAGGTACAAGCAGTTCACGCCCTAGAGGCAGAGGTAGCCATCGTCCTGGGCGCCGGCAACATCTGGCGGGGAAGGGATGGCTTGGCTCATGGGATGGACCGGGCCACTGCCGATCACATGGGTATGTTGGCCACCGTGATGAATGCTTTGGCCCTGGCAGACGCTCTGGAGCGGATGGGTACGACCATTCGAGTACAGACCGCCATTGAGATGCGCGCTATCGCTGAGCCTTACATTCGGCTGCGAGCCATCAGACATCTCGAGAAGGGACGCATCGTTATCATCGGAGGGGGCACAGGGAACCCATACTTCACCACCGACACCGCAGCAGCACTGAGAGCAATGGAGATAAACGCCGATCTTTTGATCAAGGCTACAAAGGTCGATGGCGTATACGCCGAGGATCCCCACGAGAACCCAGACGCTGAAAGGTTTGACAGGATGACGTATATGCAGGCCCTAGAGATGCGTGTCGGGGTCATGGATGCTACAGCCATATCGCTCTGTATGGAAAACGACCTTCCGATCGTTGTGCTCAATATGTGGCAGCCCCATAGCTTGGAGCAGGCCGTATTGGGAGAACCTATTGGTACACCAATCTCACGGTAACTATGTATCGAGAACTCCTTCAGGAAACAGAGAGACGTATGCGCAGGGCCACTGAAGCGCTCAAATCGAATCTACGCACCATCCGCACTGGACGCGCCTCACCGGCTTTGCTGGAACGCGTCATGGTGGACTACTATGGTCAAGCAACGCCGCTCAATCAGCTGGCGGTCATATCGGCTCCGGAGCCAAGCTTGCTTGTGGTTCGGCCCTATGACCCTGAGTCGCTGGAGGAGATCGAGCGAGCGATCCTCAAGTCTGACGTGGGGCTCACGCCATCCAACGATGGCAGGATCATCCGCCTTCCCATTCCACGCCTGACCGAGGAGCGACGGCAGGAGCTGGCGAAGTTGGTTAGACAGCGTGTTGAGGAGGGCAAGGTTGCGCTCCGCAACATACGCCGAGACGCACTGGATGACCTGCGCGAGTTCGAAAAAGAGAAGCTCATCTCCGAGGACGAGTTCTATCGAAGCAAGGATAGGCTTCAAGACCTCACCGACCGCTACACAGAGCAGATGGAGGAGATCAGCAGCAAGAAGCAGCAGGAGATCATGGAAAGCTGATGGACGAACTCAAGAACAGCCCTTCTGCGGCTGTACATTCACACGAGAACGTCTGCGACATCCCGCGAAAGCGTAGAGCGGCCTTCCGACATCATCCAGCCTTAGCTCTCCTGGTCCATTGAGAGTATGCCCGAGAGCATGCCTTCCAATTCGGAAGAAGTAAACAAATACCCGCCCTTGAAGCGTGTCCCAAAGCACGTCGGCATCATCATGGATGGCAACGGACGCTGGGCTCGCCAAAGAGGGCTGCCACGTGTGGCTGGTCACCGCGAGGGCACAGAGAACCTGCGTCGGGTGTTGCGTGCAGCCGTGGAGTTTGGGATTGAGATCTTGACCATTTACGCGTTCTCCACCGAGAACTGGGGACGGCCAGAGGAAGAAGTCCAGGGACTTCTCTCGATTCTGAGACACGTGATCGACCGCGAGGTACCCGAACTCCATAAGCAGGGGGTTCGGCTGCGCCATCTCGGACGCCTGGAGCGCATTCCGCCGAAGCTTGAGCAGAAGATACGAGATGCCATTGAGCTGACGAAGAACAACGATCGACTGACCCTTAACATAGCCTTTAACTACGGAGGGCGAGCAGAAATCGTCGATGCGTTGCGCGACATCATCGCTGAGGGCCTTCCACCCGAAGACGTCGACAGCGCAGAGGTCAGCAGGCATCTCTACACAGCAGGACAACCTGATCCCGACTTGATCATTCGCACCAGCGGCGAGATGCGACTCAGCAACTTCCTGATTTGGCAAGCAGCCTACTCCGAGTTCTACACAACTCCCACCCTGTGGCCCGATTTCAGCAAGGACGAACTCTACGCAGCCCTGGAGGCTTTCACTGAGCGTGAACGTCGTTATGGCCTAGTTCCTGGAAAGGCTCCAGAGTAACTCGCAGACCGCAACCTTGACGTTTCGTACACCGCTTGTTCGTTCCCGACCATGGTCGACCTGTGCTACGTACCCGTCTTCTAACTGCGATTGTCCTGATTCCGATTGTTACCTGGGTGACTTGCCTGGGCGGCTTGCCTTTTCTGATCTTGGTCGCAGTTATCACGACCCTTGCTGAGATCGAGTTCTGCAGGTTGATTGCCCAGCGGGGCTTCCAACCCGTCCATCTATCTGGTGTCACTCTGGTGTGGCTGTTCCTGCTCGACGGCCAGCTCTGGCAATGGGGAGGCGTGAACTGGGGCCTGACAGGTATTCTGCTCGTCTCACTGAGCTGGCAGGTCTTGCACCATCAGAGATCGAGAGTGCAAGAATGGACCGGAGCGATAGCCAGCGGCCTGTACGTTGGTCTCTGTGGTTCCCATTTGGTCAGATTGCGAGCGTTTCCCGACGCCGGACTGTGGTGGACGCTGATAGCCGTTCCTACCACGTTGCTCGCCGACTCTGCTGCGTACACAGTAGGATCGCTGTGGGGGAGGCACAAGCTGGCGCCGCTGTTGAGTTTCGGGAAGACGTTGGAGGGATACGTCAGCGGGATCCTGTTAGGTGCTGTGACAGGCGCCTTCCTGGGCTGGGTCTGGGGTCTGAAGGCTGGGCCTGGTAGCACAGTGACCTGGTCTCACGGCCTCGTCTTGGGGCTTCTGGTAGCCGCCTTAGCACCGATGGGAGACCTAGCCATCTCAATGGTCAAGCGCGAGGCCAGCGTGAAGGACAGCGGCAACCTACTGCCCGGACACGGTGGGATGCTCGATCGAATGGACAGCGTCCTGTTCGCAGCCGTCATTGGTCATACCTACGCCACTTGGATCATACAGTAGATCTAGGCACGAGCAAACTTTATCAAACCCTAGTGAGCAAGAGGATGCAAGATCCTATGGAAAGAGAACGATCGGTACGCGACATCTATCACAAGGGCATCATCTTCTGCAAACCAGAAACACCTCTTCAGGAGGTTGTCCGCGTGATGGCAGATACAGAGATACACGCCATCATGGTAGCGGAACGAGAGGGAGCTCCCCCGGTGGGTGTCGTGTCCCATATGGACACCATCACCCACTACGGCGAGGATCTGGCAGCCATTGAGGCCCGTGACGTCATGACCTCCGCGGTGATCAGTGTCCCGGAGCACGCCACAGTGAAGGATGCAGCGAAGAAGCTCTTGGAAAGCGACATTCACCGCCTCCTGGTCGTCGATGACGATAACAAGCCGTTGGGTATCCTTTCCACGACAGACATCATACGCGAAATGCGCGGCGCACGCTGGGTCTGGTATCTCGACTGACCAGGCCTCCCCGGTCATAGAACTCGGAGGAGAGATATGGACGATCAGATTATCACCATAGAGCGTCACATTGTCGAGCAGGAGCGTGAGTTTCCTGAAGCAACGGGCGTATTCTCGAGCCTCCTCTATGATATTGCCCTGGCTGGTAAGATCATAGCACGCGAGACGACGCGCGCGGGCCTGGTCGAAATCCTGGGCTCAGCAGGTAAGATGAATGTCCAGGGAGAGGAGCAGATGAAGCTGGATGTCTTCGCTGACCAGGTTATCATCCGCATGAACTCCTTCGCCGGTCGCCTGGCTGTGATGGCATCTGAGGAAAGACGGAATCCTATCCCTATCCCAGAAGGGTACCCGACCGGCAAGTATGTGCTCGTCTTTGATCCTCTGGATGGTTCCTCCAATATCGATGTCAACGCCACTGTCGGCACGATCTTTGCCATCTACCGCCGTCAGAGTGAGCAAGGCCCAGGCACAGTGGAGGATTGTATGCAACGAGGACGCGACATGGCGGCGGCGGGGTACATCATCTATGGTTCCAGCACGATGATGGTCTATACGACCGGACAGGGGGTGCACGGGTTCACCCTTGACCCGAGTCTAGGAGAGTTTCTTCTTTCGCACCCCAACTTGAGGATCCCAGAGAGGCCGAAGTACTACAGCGCCAACCAAGCGTACCACAAGTACCGGTCAGAAGGTGTCCAGCGGTTCACACAGTGGTTGCATGGTATGGATGAAGAGGACGAGCGAGATCCGTTGTCAGAACGCTACATCGGCGCCCTGGTGGCTGACTTCCATCGTAACCTCCTGGAGGGCGGCATCTTCTACTATCCGGATGATTCCAGGTATCCCTCCGGCAAGCTGCGCCTGATCTATGAAGCAAACCCGTTGGCCTTCATCGCCGAGCAGGCCGGTGGTCGGGCATCGGATGGACGCGGGCGTATCCTCGACATCAAACCAGATGAGTTACACCAACGCACGCCGTTGTTCATCGGCAACCGAGAGCTGGTTGAGAAGGCAGAGGCCTTCATCGCCAGCTACGACGGATAACGGCTGCCGCAGAAGCAGTCTCTAACCACCTGGGTCGTTCGTGCCCACAGCACATCCAGACCGACAAGCGACAGACGATTAAGCACATGAATGCCACGATCATCGTGGTTGAGTAGTTATACACTGAACGATACAACAAAATGACAGGAGAGAGTAGAGTGAACGAAAAAGTAGACATAGTCAGCTTGCAAGAGAGGACCATGGACGAACTCCGTGAGCTGGCCAGGGAGTGGGACGTCTCGGGCTATAGCAGTCTCAACAAAGGCGATCTCGTTATGCGCCTACTCCAGGCCAAGACAGAACAGGAAGGTCTGATCTTCGGAGGAGGCGTGCTAGACGTCATAGATGAGAGCAAAGGCTACCTGAGGCCCGAGGAGTACAAGCCGAGCTCCAACGACATCTACGTGTCCTCGTCGCAGATCCACCGTTTCGGCCTTCGGACCGGCGATTTGGTCCTCGGACAGATACGCCCTCCTAAGGAGAACGAGAGGTACTACAGCCTGCTACGCGTCGAGGCGGTGAACGGCGGTGATCCAGAGGCAGCCAAGCACCGACCACGCTTTGAGTCTCTCACGCCTATCTTCCCCAACGAGCGCTTCATGCTGGAACTGCCACGCGGCAACCCAACCACCCGACTCTTGAGCATGATCTCACCGATTGGGAAGGGGCAGCGCGGGCTCATCGTATCTCCGCCGAAGGCGGGCAAGACCACCGTGCTCAAGCACATCGCTAACGGCATCACCAACAGCCATCCGGAGGTGCGCCTTATGGTCGCGCTCATAGGCGAGCGCCCCGAGGAGGTCACGGACATGGCTCGCTCCGTGGGCCCCGATGTCGAGGTGATCAGCTCCACGTTCGATGAGCACGCCCGTAACCATGCGCAGGTGGCGGAGACAGCGCTGGCCCGAGCCAAGCGCCTGGTAGAGGAAGGGAACGACGTCGCTATCCTCCTGGACAGCATCACCCGTCTCTCTCGGGCCTACAACTTGGTGGTGCAGCCAAGCGGCCGCACACTCTCGGGCGGGCTCGATCCCGCAGCGCTCTATCCCCCGAAGCATTTCTTCGGTGCAGCGCGCAATATTGAGAACGGCGGTAGCCTGACAGTCGTGGCCACCACGCTGATCGACACGGGCAGTCGTATGGACGATATGATCTATGAGGAGTTCAAGGGGACGGGCAACATGGAGCTCCATCTGAGCCGCAGGCTCCAGGAGCGCCGCATCTTCCCGGCCTTCGACATCGAGCGCTCTGGCACGCGGCGTGAGGAACTCCTTCTAAGCGAACAGACGCGGCAGAAAGTGTGGCTCATGCGCCAGCGGTTCCTCGATTCACAGTCCTCTGGCTATACGAAGGCGCAAGCGATGGAGGAACTGCTCCAGGTCTTGCGAAGCACCAAGAGTAACGACGAGTTCCTCAACCTGTTTGTGGAGTAGCCAGACAATAGCCACGGAGTTCAGAGCAGAAGAAAGCGAGCCAAGCAGGAGATAACTGAGAGGTTGATCAAGAACCGAGTTCGTGAGGGTTTCCACTGTACATCCCCGGAGGCTGCTGCCTTTCCAAGGCCGGGCTAGCGGTCCGTCATCACGAAGCACTCAATCGCGTCGGCGACCTCTCTTGGTCGCTCAAGCATAACCATGTGACCCGCTCCCTCAAGAGCAACTAGCTGGGCATTCGGGATCTGCTCACGCAGGAAGCGGCTATACTTCAGCGGCGTCAGTCTGTCCGCTGAGGCGCCGATGACGAGGGTCGGTACGTCGATCTCTCCAACGTGATCCATCACGTCGAAACGGTCACAAGCGAGGAAGTCTCTCCGGAGGACGTCGGAACCAGTCTCCTGCAAAGCCTGCCGACCAAGATCTGTCAGCGACGGATCGGCCTCTGGTGACCAGGCGTATCGGGTGATGAGGTCGACGGTCTGCTCGAAATCTTGCTCGATGCCCTCCAGGATCGCGGGGGCGACTTGCAGCCGAGCGCCCGTGGCCACCAGAACCAGAGCCGAAACCCGTTCTCGATTGTTGAGCGCCAGCTTCTGAGCCACGGCGCCTCCCATCGAATGACCTACGACGACGGGTGAATTCGCAGCGATGTGGTCCAAGAAGGCCAGGACCACAGCCGCGTACCCCTCGATAGACCCACACCCGGCGCCTTGGGACCGCCCGTGGCCGGGCAGATCCAGTGCATACACGGTCGCGCCAGACATGCGGCGCAACTGGGGTGGCCAATGGAGACGCGATCCTCCGGCACCGTGGATCAGCACCAAGAGAGGCCCATCCTGCGGATCCTTCTTTTCCGTGTAGAAGACGTTTCCCCTGGCAGTCTCGGCATAGGGCATAGCGTACCTCCAGTGTTTGCTACCTATCGTTGCTGGCCGGCCTCGCCGTGGGCAGAGTATCGAGTGCCTCTCCTCGCAGCGCCAGCCGCATCGCCATCCGATCGTCCCATGGATACTCCATCGTTCCAAAACACATGCTCTGTTCGTGTCCCTTGCCGCAGGCAATCACGATATCCCCAGGATGCGCCATCTCGCACGCTTGCAACATAGCCTCACCACGATCCGCAACGAGAAACAGGTCCAAACCTAGCTGCTTCCCTGCCGCCTCGGCCGCTTCTGCACTCTCGGCCATAATCGCGTCCAGGGGCTCGGTACGGGGGTCCTCGGCGGTGATGACAACGACGTCTGCCAGTTCACCGGCGATTTGGCCCATCAGACGTCGTTTCTCTCGGTCACGGAGGCCGGCGCTTCCAAATAGCACGATGACGCGTCTATCCTCCCTCACTATGCCGCGCGCCGCACGTAGCGACTGTCTCAGCGCGTTGGGCGTGTGCGCGAAGTCCACGACAGCGAGGAACGATTGCCCCTCATCCACGCGCTCCATCCGCCCCGGCACTCCCCTCACGGAGGCAACACCTTCCGTGATTGACTCCAGCGGGACGCCAAGCCCGATCCCAACCGATGCCGCGGCCAGGATGTTGGAGACGTTGTACCTCCCGGCCAGATGCGCCCCCACCTCCGCGCACCCGGTGGGGGTCTGGAGGGTGAATCGCGTTCGATCGCCATTCAACCGCACGCTCTCGGCCGTCACGTCAGCAGACTGGGTCATGGAGTAGGTTATATGACGATCGGCTTCGTGCTCGCTCAAGTAGGAGAAGGAGTCGTCATCGCGATTGAGAATGGCCAGCTTCGGCACGCCCGGCTTGCGAAACGAGTCCGCCAGGCCTGCAAAGAGACTCGCCTTCGCCAGCCGATAGGCCTGAAGCGAACCGTGATAGTCGAGGTGCTCGTGGGTGATGTTGGTGATCACTGTCACATCGAAATCACAGCCGGCCACACGACGCTGGGCCAGCCCATGGGAGGTCACCTCCAGCACGGCATGCGTCGCCCCTCTCTCGACCATCTTCGCGAGCGCGCGCTGAATCTCAGGGGAGTCCGGGGTCGTGGTATGGAGCCCCGTATCCACCTCCTCCCAGCCACCGCTTCCGCCTGCTGCGGGAAGGACCGCCTTCACAGTGCTCATCATGCCAGCCCGGATGTCGGCAGCTTGCAGGATAGCGTGAATGAGACTCACCGTCGTGGTCTTGCCGTCGGTGCCGGTAACTCCGATGAGCGTTAGCGCTCGAGAGGGGAATCCATGCCAACCGGCCGACGCCCAGCCCCAGGCCTCCCGCGCATCCGGCACGCGCACGTAGCTGAAGGTGCCGCCGGGCCGTCGGTCCAGCACCTCCGGGGAACGCTCGCCGATGACGGCCACCGCACCCTCGGCGACAGCTTCGCCGATGAAGATGTGCCCATCCACCGTGACGCCGGGAATAGCGATGAAGAGATCACCCTGCTCCACGTGGCGCGAGTCGGCGCAAATACCTTTGACCTCGACGTCCTTGCCGAAGCGTCGCAATACGGTCGGGAGGCCGTCTACGAGATCAGATAGTCTCATCACTTCAAGAATGTGGTGCTCAAAAGACTGAAGTGTTACGATGAAGCTTGTCCGTTGGCGGCGGAGAAGGCGGTCCCTCGTGCCGTGGACGTGGTCCTCGCTGAGGTGAAGAACGCAACAGACGGCACGTCACCCTAGTCACTCCTCGAGATCCAAGTGCGTCTTTGCTCCGGCAAGAACCTTTAGCAGATCACGTCGTTTTAGCGCTCGCTTGCTATCAATCTCGACCATACCAGCCCTATCATCGGCCAGCTTGGTCAGCGCCTCGATCCACGTTCCACTCTGGACCGGATGATGCCGCACGCGC
>CAZEQC010000029.1:0-40260 GCA_964514285.1 uncultured Anaerolineales bacterium
GGCCTGGATCTGGCGATCCAGGCTGAGCGAAGATGCCAAATGCGATTACCCTGGAATACCCACTCTCGGGCCTTGACAAGCAGCCGCAGTTGTCTTATAATTAGGTCTCAACAGGTTATAACAACATGACGACATATCCCATGTATTGACCTCGCGCCGCGTCCTTACACAGCGGAGGCACGATGCTAGACCGAAGATCTCCGATCCCCCTGTACCATCAGCTGAGCCAGTCTCTCTTGGCTCAGATCACCAACGGTGAGTTCAAGCCTGGTGACACGCTGCCTCCCGAGCGCGAGCTCACGCGCGCGTTTGATGTGAGCCGCATCACAGTGCGCCGTGCGATTGACGAGCTAGAGAACGAAGGCTACGTCCGCCGCGTGCAGGGCAAGGGGACCTTCGTGGCACCGCCCCGGATCCAGCGGGGCATCCTCAAGCTGACCAGCTTCTCTGAAGACATCGCCGCCCTCGGCATGGAGCCGGGCTCCAAACTGCTCACGCTGCGACGTGAGCCAGCACAGAGGCGGGTCGCCCGGGAGCTGCACCTGGGCGAGGAAGCCACCGTCTGGTTCGTGGAGCGACTCAGATTTGCCGACTCCGACGTCATTGGCCTGAATCTGTCTTACCTATCGTTGCCTGCGAATGTCACGCTCGCACGTGAGGAGCTGGAAGAGGAACCCTCGCTTTGGAAAGTCCTGGCAGAGAAAGGCATCGTCCTGTCGGAGGCTGACAAAGTGATTGGGGCGATCGCCGCCGAGGACTGGCACGCCGAGCTTCTGGAAGTCAAAGAGCGCACTCCGCTCCTGCAGGTGGAGGGCGTTGCCTACTCTGACCACGGGGAGCCGATCGAGTTCCACCAGATCATAACGCGAGCCGACCGGTACAAGTACCATCTTCACGTCACCCGGTAGCGGGGTGACGCGTCGCTCGCTGTCCCCCCACGTTGTGTTGGCAGGGGGACGGTGTAAACCACTGTTTGACGATAGGCCCTCACCGGAGCGTCACCGGCGGACGGGCCATCCGACGTCATCCGCCCTCAGCAACCGCTTAGCGTCAGGAGGATGCCGAACCTGCCGACATTGAGAAGGAGGTGGTGAAACCCAACGATCGACGCGCCCTTGTGGTCATACGTCTTGGCTCAGACATTTGGAACCTATCACTCAGGAGGTAGAAAGGTGTTCAAGAGAGTACTGCTATGTCTCCCCGTGCTGGCCCTGATCCTCGCAGGATGTGGCCCGGCCCCCACGCCCGAAGTCGTCGAGCAGACGGTGGAGGTGGAGGTGCCGGTCGAGCAGACGGTAGAGGTCACCAAGATCGTCGAGCAGACCGCAGAGCCTGAGGAGAAGCAAGAAGTTACCCTAGCCTATGGACGCTTCATCAACCTGTCCTTCGGTCCCGGACCGGCGCCCTACGAGGCGATCAGGAACGCGGTGGCCGAGGAGTATCCGAACATCGAGGTGCAGCTTAACATCACCCCCGACGACATAGGAGCCTGGCACGACTCCCTCGCGGTATGGATCTCGGCAGAGGATCCGACGGTCGATATCTACGGCATGGACACCCCATGGGTGAAGGAGTTCGGCAGCGCCGGGTGGGCAGTGCCGCTTAACGAGAAGATACCGGAGTTCGAGAACTACGACGATTCTGGCCTCGACGTCTTCTCCTACGAAGGCGACCGACTGGGCGTCCCGGTGTGGGGCAGCATCCACGGGCTCTTCTACCGCTCCGACCTGTTGGACGAATACGGCTTCGAGCCGCCCGAGACCTTCGACGACCTCGTGGAAGCCGCTGAGACGATCATGGCGGACAACCCGGATATGAGCGGTTACGTCTGGCCTGGCGGCAGGAACGAGACGATGGTCATGATCTGGGCAGCTCTGCTGCACGGCTTCGGGGGCCAGTACTTCGAGGATGATGGGAGCTGTGCCTTCAACTCCGAAGCGGGCATCGCTGCCGTCCAGTTCATGAAGGACGCCATCGATAGCGGTCTCTCGCCTCGAGAGGTCACTGCCTGGGACCAGGAAGCCGCTCGCACGCGGTTCGCCGAAGGTGATGCCATCTTCCTACAGCACAACGTCAGCATCGTCACGTGGCTCGACGACGAAGAGAGATCGGGGATCCCCGGGAACTGGGGCCTCACGAAAGTACCGGCGCAGCCGAATGGCCAACACGCCGGGGTCACCGGCGGCTTCGCCTTCTCCATCAACCCCTACACTGACAACATGGATGCTTCGCTCAAGGTGATGCGAGTGATCGCCAGCGAGAAGATCCAGAAGGCCTTCGCCATCGCCTGGGGCCCCGTCCAGCACTATCAGGGCCTCTACGAGGATCCAGAGGTCCTGGAGGCGAATCCGGACGTGGACAAGATCGAGCCGGTGCTGGAGACGGCGATCAGCAGGCCACCGAGCGAGGATTATGCTCAGGTTTCCAGCATCGTTCAAGAGGAGCTCCACTCGGCCATCACGGGTATCAAGCCCGTGGAGCAAGCGTTGAACGACGCGTGCTCAAGAGTGGACGCTTTGGACTAGAAGTCGTCATCAAGCTCTGGCTCGGGGTTCCCTGGGCGTGCGTCCAGGGAACCCCCAAACACGATGGCTGTCCCTGCCCGGGAGATCCCTATGAGACTTAGACCCAATCTGCGCGAACCGGCGGTCGCCTTGCTGTTTATCATTCCGGCATTCATCGGACTGGCTGTCTTCTTCTACTATCCCATCGGACAGACCGTCATCTTCAGCCTCTTCGACCTGGATCACACAACCGATTGGATGAACGCCCCCTTCGTCGGCCTGAACAACTACGCGGATGTGATCAGGAGCCGACAATTCTGGCTCTCCCTTCGTTTCACCCTCATCTTCTCCATCGTGTCGGTCTTCCTACAGTTCTGGATCGGCCTCGCCATGGCAATGGCCACCTTCGCCGTCGTTCCGAGATTGCGTGGCGTCCTGCGGGCTATCATCATCATCCCTTGGGCCATACCCCAGATCATTCAGGCGGCTATGTGGAAGTGGCTCTACAACACCGACGTGGGCCTGATCGGGGATATATTAGTGAGAACCGGCCTGGTCGACAGCCCACCGCTTTTCCTCGCCGATCCCAGGCTGGCCATGGGCGCCGTCATCTTCGCCTACGTCTGGAAGACGGCCTCCGTCACCAGCATCTTCCTGATGGGCGGCCTGGCCATGGTGCCCGACCACCTCACGGACGCGGCCAAGGTAGACGGCGCACGCGCCTGGATGCGCTTCTGGCGCATCACGGTGCCGCTGATCATGCCCACCATTCTCGTCACCCTCCTCTTCCGCACCAGGGATGCGCTGCGCGCCTTCGACATCATCTACGGCCTGACGGGAGGCGGGCCGGGGACGCAGACGGAGGTCCTCAGCTCGTTCGCCTATAAGTTCTACTTCACGTTTGTGGAATACGGATTGGGCTCGGCGTACGCGCTGATCACGTTCGTGCTCGTCATGGCGCTCAGCCTCCTCTATCTCAAGCGAATCCAGCCGCACCTACGATTCAGGAGCTAACCTTATGAGACTCCTTGGCAAGAAGCGGCTTCAGTGGGTTTATTCGATCGGGCTCGTGCTCGTGATCTCCCTCTTCTGCCTCGCCCCGCTGTATTGGATCGTCATCACGTCGTTCAAGACGCCGGGGACCGAGTTCAGGAAGCCGGTGGAGTACTGGCCGTCGGATCTCTCGCTGGAGAGCTACGGCGTGATCCTGGGGCCACAGTTTCGCATCCAGAACGCGATCAAGAACAGCTTCATCGTCTCCTCGGCCGTCACCCTTGGCGCTTTGTTGGTGAACTCCCTGTCGGCCTACACCATCGCGCGGCTCCGGTTCAAGTACAAGATCGAGTCGCTCATTCTCATTCAGCTGGCCGGCATGGTCCCGCCCATCGTGACCATCGCACCGACGTTCGTCTTGATCCGTTCCATGGGACTGCTGCAGACCCTATGGGGCCTGATCCTCCCCAACATCGCCTACAACATTCCCATCGGCACCTGGCTCATGGCGGCCTATTTCGCGGGCCTACCGACGGATTTGGAGGATGCCGCCAAGGTCGACGGATATCCACCGTTTAGCACGTTCTGGCGGGTGATCATGCCCTTGGCAGCCCCGGGCCTCTTCTCGGCGGGCGTGCTGGCCTTCATGGGCTCCTGGGGGGAGTTCATGCTCGCGCTGACGATCAGCCTCGGCCTGCCCGACGCCCAGACGGTGCCCGTCGCCATCCTCACGTTCAGCCAGCGCCACGAGCTCCAGTGGGCGTGGGTTTCGGCCGGCATCGTTCTCTCTCTGCTCCCCGTCATCGTCATGGTGTTGATCTTCCAGAAGTGGGTGATCAAGGGCCTGACGGCCGGCGCCGTCAAATACTAGGCATCCAGAACAATACGAAGGAGTATGGTTTCATATGGCTGAAGTGCGCGTCGAGAATCTAGTGAAGACGTTTGGGGAGGTTATGGCGGTCGATGAGGTTACCCTGACGTTTGAGGATGGAGAGATGACCGTCCTGGTGGGCCCTTCCGGCTGTGGGAAGACGACGCTCCTCCGGTCGATTGCGGGCTTGGAGGATGTCTCCGGTGGATCGATCTACATCGGCGGCCGCGAGATCAACCGCATGCCTCCTTGGGACCGAAACACAGCGATGGTGTTCCAGAGCTACGCCCTCTACCCGCATATGACAGCCTTCAACAACGTTGCCTTCCCGCTGCGAGCGCGTCGCGTGGAAAGGAGCGGCATTCGAGACCGCGTGAAGCGAGTGGGCGAGTCGCTGGGCATTGGCGATCTCCTCCACCGGAAGCCGCGGGAGCTCTCAGGGGGTCAGATGCAGCGCGTAGCCCTGGGTCGGGCCATCGTCCGGAAGCCCGAGGTCTTCCTGATGGATGAGCCGCTGTCCAACCTCGATGCCAAGCTGCGCGTCCAGATGCGAGCCGAGCTCAAACGCCTGCAGAAGGATCTCGGCATCACCACCGTCTACGTGACGCACGATCAGGCCGAGGCCATGACCATGGCGGACAAGCTCGTGGTGATGCGGGCGGGCCGCATCCAACAGGTGGGCGGGCCGGAGGAGGTCTATCTTCACCCTGCCAACGTATTCGTCGCCGGGTTCATCGGCAGTCCCCCGATGAACTTCATTCAGTGCTCCTACAATCCTAAGGCCTCGACCCTCAATGCTCACGCATTCTCCTGGCCCCTGCCCAGCCGGTTCAAGGGAGCTTTCGAGCAAGAGAGGCTGGACCAGGTGGTGCTCGGTATCCGCCCGGAGGATCTGATCGTGAACCTGGACCCAGAGCCGGGCGAGACGCTGGCGGAGGTCTACGTCACCGAGCCTATGGGCAAGGAGACGCTGCTCACGCTTGAGCTTGGTGCCACGATGGTCAAAGCAGTCGCACCACCGCAGATCGACCTGAACATCGGGGATATGGTCGGCGTTGTGTTCGAGGATGACGTGGTGCGGCTCTTCGATCCCAAGACCGAGAAAGCGATTCCCTCTGCCTGAAGCGGGAGGGGGTGACGAGCCCAACAGACGCGAGGCCCTTGCTACAAGATGAATCAACCAGAGACCATCATCGTCGTCTCTCACACGCACTGGGATAGGGAGTGGTACCGGACCTTCCAGCAGTTCCGGTTCGCATTGGTCGACACGATGGATCGCCTGCTGGACCTGCTGGACGAGCGTCCGGACTATCGTCACATCCTCCTCGACGGTCAGTCGGTCCTTCTGGAGGACTACCTGGCAGTGCGCCCCGAACGAGCCGCCGACGTCCGTCGTCACGTGCTGAGGGGCCGGCTGGGAATCGGCCCCTGGTACGTCCAGCCTGATGAGTTCCTGGCGTCAGGGGAAGCCCTGATACGGAATCTGCTGCTGGGCCATCGGGTGGCGGCCTCTCTGGGCCCTCCGCTGAAGGTTGGCTGGCTCCCAGACACCTTTGGCCACGTCGGCCAGCTCCCGCAGATCCTCTGCCAGTTCGAGATCGACACGTTCGTCTCCAGCCGTGGGCTGGGGGATCATCTGGAGCGGCCCGCGCTGGAGTTCTGGTGGGCAGCACCCGACGGGAGTCGCGTTCTCGCTCTGAATCAGCACGAGGGCTATTGGAACGCTGGGAACCTGGGATACCCCTACTTCTGGGGCGACACGCGCCATTGTGAGGCCGACATGGCGCTGGCCCGGTCCCAAATCCGCGAGCTCACGGAGGATCTTGGCCCCCTCGCAGCCTCGCGCACGATCGCTATCTGGAACGGCGCCGACCATCAGCCGCCCCAAGCCTCGCTTCCGGACGTGATCAGGGGACTCAACGATGAGCTGGAGGAGATCGAGATACGCCACGGGCGCGTGGAGGACTACGCCCAGGCCGTGCGGAAGGCGGACCCCGACCTGCCCCTCGTTGAAGGAGAGCTGCGAGGATCGTGCTACCAGAATATCCACGCCTCCGTGCTTTCGAGCCGCATCCATCTGAAGCAGGCCAACCATAGGGTCCAGCGACTCCTGGAACAGTACGCCGAGCCGCTGGCCAGTGTCGCCTGGATGTCGGGGGATTTCTACCCCGCCGCACGGCTCCGGGAGGCGTGGCGTCTCCTGCTGCAGAACCACCCGCACGATAGCATCTGCGGCTGCAGCATCGACCAGGTGCACCGGGAGATGGGCTCGCGCTTCGATCAGGCCGAGCAGATCGCCGACTGCACCGTCGAACGAGCCTTCCACACGCTGGCCTCCGAGGTCGACACGTCGTGGTGCGGACCCAGCGCCGTGCCCATCGTGATCTTCAACCCCGTCGAGAGCGCGCGTCAGGAGGTGGTCGAATTCACCCTGCGCCTGCCGCAGCCCCGCCCCTGCCGGGTCGTTGACCCCAGGGGGAAACCCGTCCGATCGCGGGTGCTCTCCCAGTCGGTGAAGCCTTACGCCTGGTTGAACCGGACCATCCCCGCTGACGAGCTAGCGCCGCAGCTACCTTTCCTGCGGCAATGTCTGCGGGCACTGGATGGACTGGACGTGGCCGCCTTCCACTGGGAGACCGAGCGGGGTGAGAACGCCCCGCCGGTTCTCCATTTGAGATTGGCCGATTGGCCCTGCGGGTCGGACCAGGTGGTGGGCCGTCTCATCGCCGAGGCGGCGGAGCTGCCGGCGGGTACCGAGATCGCGATTGAAGCCACCTGCGCGGAGCTGGAGCTCGCCCTGATGGCCGATCTACCGGCGTGCGGCTATGCGACCTATGCCATTGAGCCGAGCGCCGAAGCCGTTGCGTCCGGCCCGGCGGCAGATCCAGGCCGTCCCGAGCTGGAGAACGAGTTCCTGCGCGTCGAGGTGGGCCCTCGCGGGAGATTGACCCTGGTGGATCGCCGGTCGGGACGCGTCCTGCGGGATCTGCTACAGATCGAGGATCTGGCCGATCGCGGCGACTGCTATGACTTCTGTCCGCTCCCGGAGGACCAAGGGCACGGCTTGATCGAGGAGGAGGCTGAGATCGAGCTGTTGGAGGCGAACGACCTGCTCAACTCGCTCGCCATCCACCACCGGCTTCGCATTCCGAGGTCCCTCGACAAGGATGGAGAAGGCCGTTCATCGGAGACCGTGGACCTCCCCGCTACGACGATCTTGAAGCTGAAGGCGGGATCACCCCGTCTGGAGGTTTCCACCCGAGTGGAGAACCGGGCGCAGAACCATCGACTGCGCGTGCGTTTCCCGACCGGGGTCGACAGCGATGTCGTGCACGCCGACGGACAGTTCTCGATCGCCACACGGGCCGTTGCGCCGGAGAGCGGCGACGAGTGGTACCAGCCGCCATCCGAGGCCCAGCCTCACCACACCTGGTTCGGTGCCGATGACGGTCGCGCAGGTCTGGCAGTCCTGAGCGAAGGCCTGCCGGAGCACGCGGGGATCAGCGAACCGGAGGGACTGACGCTCGCCCTCACCCTGCTGCGGAGCGTCGATTCGCTCTCCCGCGGTGACCTGAGCACCCGCCGGGGGCACTCGGGCCCTGCGAGGGCGACGCCAGAGGCCCGCTGCATGGGAACGTACGCCTTCCGCTACGGGCTGCTCCCCTACGCCTCGGGACCCATCGAGGGGGGCGTACCCTCTCAAGCTCGCCGCTTCGACGTCCCACCGATCGTCCACCTTGCGGAGGCCAGTGGGGGGAGACTCCCCACGCGCCAGAGTATCGTCTCTCTGCAGCCCGACGGCCTGCTGCTCACAGCGCTGAAGCGGAGCGAGGAGGGCGACCGCCTCCTGCTACGGTTCTACAACGTGGCCGATTCGGCGGTGGAGGCGACCGTCCGGTTTGGCTTCCGAGTCGTGGAGGCCCACAGGGTCACCGCGGCCGAGCGCATCGTGGAACCGCTGGCGTTGGCAGAGGAGGGGTATGCCTGCAGGCTCGACGTCGGGCCGGCGGAGATCGTCACGCTACTGCTGCGGTTCGCGACACCTCTTGAGCCAGGCGGAGTGAGCAGGCCATCAGCCAACGGCTAGACCCATTTGCGAGGCCCGACCTGCGCATGGATGAGCAGTCTAACGGAGGACGGCGGCAGACGTGGGGATCTGTCGGTGAGGGAGACCAGGGCACCCTCGAGGGCAGCGGCCGAGCATCCCAGGCCCACGACTTGAACCTAGCCATCTTTCAGGGAAGGGACGTCGACCGGATCCTCTGGCAACCCAGGCTGGACTACTGGTACGAAGCGAACCGTCGACAAGGAACCTTGCCCCAGGTTCTGGCGGACGCCAGCCTCCTCGAGGTCTACGACTACTGCCAAGCCTCCATTCGCTACGTCACGAAGCCCCTCCACAAGCGATACGAGCGGGTGGAACGCCGTGAGGTGTGGGAGAGCGAGAGACGGCTGAGGATCAGCTGGGCATCTCGGACGAGCTTCCACCGGACGCCGACATCGAGCGGGTGCGCGCCGTGGGGGAGCTGGTGGCGGACATACACAGGGGCGTCCCTAGGGCGGCCCCGGCCCTAGACGAGAGGAGCATGGGTTGATGCACACTACCAAGGAGAGCCTGGTCCGAGTCGGGATCGACGGGCTGGGGCGCGCCGGATGGCACTTACACGGCGGGACGCTGGCAGATCTACCAGAGAAGTACACTGTCGTGGGCGTCTCCGATCCGCTGATGGAGCGACACCGGGACCCCCGGGAGCGGTTCGGCTGTCGCTGCTGGACGAGCCTCGACAACCTACTGGAGGATGACGAGATCGAGTTGGTGATCGTGGCCGTGCCGACCCATCTCCACGCGGAGCACGCTATCCGCGCTCTGGAAGCAGGCAAGCACGTGCTGGTGGAGAAACCGATGGCCCACAGCCTGGCAGAGGCCGACAGGATGATCGAGGCAGCCGAGAAGGCGGGGAGACTGCTCACCGTCAATCAGAACTACCGCTTCACACCGGATTTCGTCACCATCCAGGACGTCCTGGCGTCCGGGAAGCTGGGGCGGATCATCCTGGTCCGTATGGCCTGGCACGCCTACTCGCGACGATGGGATTGGCAGACGATCAAGGACCTCGGCGGGGGACAGCTGAACAACGCCGGGGCCCACGCCGTGGACCGGGCGCTGTTGTTGATGGGCGATGCCGAGCCGGAGGTGTGGTGCCAAACCGAGTGTACCGACCTCTTCGCCGGCGACGCCGAGAGCCACGCCAAGATCCTCTTACGGGCAGACAGCGCGCCGATGGTCGACATCGAGTTGACGAACGCATGCGCCTATCCTCAGGACGAATGGCTCATCATGGGCACCCAGGGTGGCCTAAGTGGGTCGTATGCCGAGCTCCGCTGGAAGTACCTGGACCCAGACCTGCTGACACCGCGCCAAGCTCGTCGCGAGCCTACTGCCGCCCGCAGCTATAACCAAGAGGAGCTGCCGTGGCGGGAGGTGGTGTGCGATCTCTCCACGGACCCCAGCGCTGGGCATCGGAAGGTCTACCTTAACCTCTACGCCACGCTGCGCGAGGGCAAGCCCCTGGCCGTCACCGCGGAGAGCGTGCGCCAGCAGATCGCGGTTCTGGAGATCTGCCGGGAGTCGGATGGTCAGTGGCGGACGCTGCCGAGCCGGGCTTGACCGGCCATCGTAACCTACCCAGCGCCTACGCCCCAAACGGGGTTGAACCGACATAGACACGTTTGAGGAGCGACATTCATGACGAGATCTGAGACTCTCCGTTTCGCCATCCTGGGAGCTGGCGTGGCAGCCGATTATCATCGACAGGCCATCGCCGCAAACGAGGACCGGGGCGCCCGGCTGGCGGCTGTGGGGTACTACGATCCCGCGCGGTTTGACGAGATCAGCGCCGCGTTTGATGCGCCCTGCGTCACGTACGAGGACGTTCTCAGCAACCGAGAGGTCGACGCGGTCTGCATCTGTACGCCCAGTGGGCAGCACGCGGACCAGGCTATGGCAGCCGCCAGGGCGGGCAAACACGTGCTGGTGGAGAAACCGATGGCGCTCAGCCTGGAGGGAGCGGACCGGATGACCGCGGCCTGCGCGGAGGCGCAGGTGAAACTGGGCGTCGTCCTCCAACGCCGGGCCCAGCCCCTGTTTCAACGGATTCACGCCGCGGTCTCGGCCGGCGATCTGGGTCGGTTGACGCTGGGACAGGTAGCCCTGCCCTACTTCCGGCCTCAGGCCTACTTTGACCAAGCTGACTGGCGGGGGACGTGGACGGAGGACGGCGGCGGCGTACTGATGAACCAGGGGATTCACCTGGTCGACCTTTTGCTCTGGATGATGGGTAGCCCGGTGGACGTGGCCGCCTACGCCGACACGCTCTCTCGCGACATCGACGTCGAGGACACCCTCGTAGCAACGCTCCGCTTCCCAAAAGGCGCGATGGCCACCATCAGCGCCACGACGACGGCATCGCCCGGCTTCCCGCACCGACTCGAGATCTACGGGACTGGCGGGGGGATACAATTGGAGGGTGAGGACGTGCGACGGTGGGAGCTGGCCGACCCCGAGGACGCATCGGTGGAGCCCACCTCGGCCAGGGGGGCCTCCGAAGCGGGCGCGGGCAGCCGGCCTCGGGGCATTTCGCCCACCGGCCACATCTATGTCGTGAAGGACTTCATCGAGGCCGTATGCGACGACCGCCCCCCCATGGTCGGCAGCGCGGAGGGCAGGCTGAGCCTGGAGACAGTCCTGGCGATCTATGCAGCGGCTGGTCTAAGCTCAAAGAGGGGAGAGACGGTCCATGCCTGAAGCAGCCTTTGCTCTAAGTGCCTTCGGCGACGAAATCGCGAAGGATCTGAGCGACCAACTCATACTACTGAAAGAGCTTGACATCCACCACCTCGATCTACGCAGCGCCTGGGGCAAGGGCCTCCTGGAGATGACGGATGCCGACGTGGAGCAGGTGAGGGGGACTTGTTCGGCTTCCGAGATGGACGTGGCCTGTCTGGGCAGCCCGGTGGGCAAGTCGCCCCTCGAAGGCCCCATCGAGGATGAGCTCTCGAAGCTCGCTCGAGTCTGCGAGATCGGGAGGGCTCTCGATTGCCGCCGCGTCCGGATGTTCTCTTTCTATCTGCCGGATCCGGAAACGACGCTCGATTTCGATAGGTATCTGAACACCGCGGTCTCCAGGCTGGCCCGGTTGGTGGAGCTGGCCGAGAAGGAGGACGCCTTGCTGCTGCTTGAGAACGAGAAGAAGCTCGTCGGGGACACGATTGAACGCTGTCACGTCCTGCTCAGTCGACTACGAAGCCCCCACCTCCGTTTCCTCTGGGATCCTGCCAACTTCGTCCAGGTCGAAGCGGCAGGCCCCACAGAGCGGGGCTGGCCCCTCCTCGGCCAGTACGTCTCATACGTTCACATCAAGGACGCGGACGGCGAGGACGGCAGTGTCTGTGTCGCGGGCGAAGGAGACGGGCAGATTGGCGCGCTCCTAACCCGCCTAAGGGAGGAGGGCTACCGCGGCTTCCTCTCCCTGGAACCCCACCTGGTTGCGGCCGGACACAGTGGCGGCTTCAGCGGAGCGACAGAGATGACGCACGCTGTGAGCGCGCTCCGCCGCGTGATGGCGGAGACGGGCTGCGTCGAGGTGGATCGCATCCCCTAGTCCATCCATACGAACGGTATCATATCGTCCCTCATATTAGAGGACACAGCATGCGTTCGGCACGAACCGAATGCGGATGGCTTCGAAAAGGGAGACCACAATGAACATCATCGGCATCATGCTGGATAGCTTTCGGCAGGATCATGTGAGTGCCTACAACGCCGGCCAGCCGGTGTTTGACGGCGTGCCCGCGTGCAGGACACCCAACATCGACGCCTTCGCGCAAGAGTGCGTTGTCTTCGATAATGCCTACCCCGAGGCCCTGCCCACGCTCCCGGTGCGAACCCAGCTCTTCACCGGGCAGCGCACCCTGCCCTACAGGCACTGGCAGCCCTTGACTAAGGAGGACATCTCCATCGCTGAGATCCTTAGCGTCGAGGGGTACGTCTGCGGTCTCATCTCCGATTGTTATCACTATCGGGCGCCGGGCATGAACTACCACCGCGGGTTCCATGCCTACCGCTGGGTGCGCGGCCAGGAGTACGATCCGTGGACGTCGCATCCGCCGCGGCGTAGCGTGGACGACTACGTCAATGAACACTACGACGATATATGGCGCGGACGAGTCGCGCGGTTCCTGGCCAACACCGACACCTTCACGCACGAGGAGGATTGGTTTGCGGCGAAAGTCTTCGAAGGGGCTGCGGAGTGGCTCACCCACAACCGCGTCCACGACGATGTCTTCCTCTGGGTGGACTCCTTCGATCCCCATGAGCCGTGGGACCCGCCAGCCCGATTCGATACCTACACCGATCCCAACTATCGCGGAAAACGGCTCATCCAACCTCTCGGAGGAAGGACGGAGGAATGGACGGAACCGGAGGAGATCTCTCATATGCGAGGCCTGTACGCTGGTGAGGCGGCTTTCGTGGATCACTGCGTCGGAAAGTTTCTCAAGATGCTCAAGGACCAGGGATACTACCACGATTCGGTCATTGTCCTGACGGCTGATCATGGCCATCCGCTGGGGGACCACGACAAGTTCCTCAAGGGCGGCGACCGCCTCTACAATGAGTTGCTCAACGTCCCATTTATGATCCGACTGCCGGGCGGTGAGGGAGCCCGCCGCACGCAGGCCCTCATCCAGTTCCACGACGTGCTGCCCACGCTCCTTGAGCTGATCGGTATGGGAAACAACGCCACCTCTATGCACGGGCGCAGCTTCTTGAAGGTGCTCCGCGGCGAGAGCGACGAGCACCGCCAGGCGGTGATCACCGGCTACCAGGAGGCTCCTGACCGGTGCATCCGGGATCGGACGTGGAGCTTGATCGAGCGGCCACTCGGAGAGCCGGACGAGCTCTACAACCTGGTCGATGATCCTGGCGAAAGCGTCAACTTGATCGACGAGCATCCAGAGGAGGCGCGTCGGTTGTCCGAGACGTTCGGAAGCTACTTCCGCCTCGGCTCCGAGATGGGGACCAGTGGCGTGCAGGAGAAGGGCATCCAGGGGAAGTACGAGTTGGCTTCGGGCAGCGTTGCATAGCCCCGCTGCGGGGCTAAGGAGCGACACTGAAAAGCTCCCTGACCGAATAACGGGGCATTGAGACTTGACACCTCTAGCGATATGTGATACACTGGTTATGATGACCTGACCACATGATGACAACATACCATCTTTGCTTTGCAGCGCTGTTTTCTTATGCCCGACTTGACATTCATCGGTTTTGCCTACTTCGTCGCGGCGGTCTCAGGGAGTTACTTGGCCTTCCGCCGCGATAACGGCGCCGAAGCGACGGGTGCCGAAGAGTACCGGGCCCACGTTCTTTCGGCTCGGAAGGGGGGTGACCTACTCGACCACTGCTGATAGGCATATGTTATGTGCAATCTAACAACACTCGCCCCATGGGCAGCCGATCTCACATTCCGTAGGAGGAAAGAGAAATGAAGTTGAAGCGAGCTTTGCTTGTGAGCTTCGTGCTCACCGCCGTGCTAGCTGGTTGCGGACCCGCACCGACGCCCGAGGTCATTAGAGAGACCGTCGAGGTCGAGGTGCCGGTAGAGCAGACCGTCGTCGTCGAGAAGACAGTCGAGGTCGAGAAGACGGTCGAGGTCGAGAAGACCGTTGAGGTGGTTCAAGAGCAAGAAGTGGTTACCATCGCCTACAATAACTACTTCAATATGACGTTCGGCCCGGCAGATCCTCCCATCGAGGCCATCCGCGCCGCCGTCGCGGAGAAATACCCCAACATCAAGATCGAATTCAACGTGATGCCCTACGAGGCAGGGCCCTGGCATGACAACTACGTGACGTGGTTCACGGCCGAGGACGGCACCACAGACCTCATTGGCGTGGGGGCCTACTGGACCGCCGAGTTCGGCGAGGCGGGCTGGCTCCTCCCCCTCAACGACATGATCAGCCAGGACATTCTGGACAAACTGAACCCGGCCTATCTAGATGCCCACACGTACAAGGGCGACCTGATCGGCCTGGGCCCCTGGTGGGGCGGCATCGGTGGCCTCTACTACCGGAAGGACCTGCTCGAGGAATACGGATTTGATCCGCCAGAGACCTATGAGGAGCTCGTCACCATCGCCGAGGCGATCATGGCCGAGGAACCGAACATGAGCGGTTGGACCTGGCCAGCGCTGAACGATCAGGTGCTCGTCAACCGCTGGACGGAGTTCCTGAACGGGTTCGGCGGGACGTACTTCAACGAGGACGGGACCTGCGCGATGAACTCCGAGGAGGCCGTGGCCGCCCTTGAGTTCATGGTCAGTCTGATCGAAGACGGCATCTCCCCCCGAGAGATCACCACCTGGAAGGAGGAGGACTCCCAGGTCCGGTTCGTCAGCGGCCAGTCCATCTTCCACACCGGCCGGCAGGATATGATGTTCTGGCTGGACAACCCGGAGCAGTCGGAGATCGTGGACCAGTGGGACTTCATCCCCATGCCGTCCAGCCCGGAGGGCGAGTCCACCGGCTACTACGAGGGGTGGGCCTTCAGCATCAATCAGTACTCCGATAACCCCGAGGCGGCAGCTAAGGTGCTCGAGGTCATGTTCGACTTCGACGTGCAGAAGGCCTTCAACCTCTCGCAGGGTCCGATCCAGGCTCATATGGATGTCTACGAGGATCCTGAGGTGATCGAGAACAACCCGAACCTGCCGAAGATCCAGGCCGTTGCCGACACAGCAGAGCCGCCCATCCCATCCCCGCGCTACACAGAGATGGCCGACATCCTGGCCCAGGAGCTCCATAGCGCACTGACCGGCATCAAGGCGCCACAGGCAGCGCTCGACGACGCCTGCGGTCGCATCGACGCCATTCAGCAGTAGAGGTTTGCCTTGCCTTGAGGCTCTAGCCAAGCCGGGAGCCTCAAGGCCTCCTCCTACACTTCGGGAGAAAGCTTAGCTTGACAAGGAGAGGTGTGCACTAATGGAACAATTGGACATGGTCATGGCTCTGCTGAGGGTCATCGCGTTCTTTGCCGGCTCGGTGGGCATCCTCTTCCTTGGAATCACAATGCTGCGCCGGGCTGAGACGATCACGCGGGGGCAGAAGGTGACCATCCGCTGGCTCGTCTACCTCGTCGCGGGCCTCTACGTCGTCGCCGCTCTAGCCTTTCTGATCCGCCCCCAGCTGGGTGCCGTACCTGCGGCAGTGGCGGTGGCAGCCAGCATCGCCCTCACCGTGGGGTTGACGGGCCGCTTCAGTCTCAGCCTCGGGGAGAGAGATATGGCCATCCTCTTCGTGCTGCCCGCATTCCTCGGCATTCTCGTCCTCTATTACTACCCCATCGCACAGACGATCATCTACAGCCTGCACGACCTGCAGTACACGGCGAGGTGGCTTGAGGAGTCCTTCATCTGGTTCCAGAACTACGCCAGGGCCCTAACCAGCACTAACTTCCTACAGGCAGCAGGTTTTACCTTCTACTTCACCGTTGTGGCCGTCTTCTTGGAGTTCTGGATTGGCCTGGGGATGGCCATGACGACTTTTTGGGTATCGCGCCGACTCCGCGGCGTCCTACGATCGATTATCGTCATACCATGGGCCATCCCGCCCATCATCTCGGCCTCGATGTGGCGCTGGCTCTTTAACGGCGATGTCGGCATTGGCGCGCTCCTCGTCCAGATCGGGCTGATCGACCAATCGCCCCTTTTCCTGGTAGATCGCACCCTGGCCGTGCACAGCGTCATCCTGGCGGACGTCTGGAAGTGGTCATCCGTCATGGCGATCTTCCTCCTCGGTGGGCTGGCCGTCATCTCCGAGGATATCTACGACGCGGCCAAGGTGGACGGCGCGCGTGGTTTCTTCCGTTTCCGACGCATCACCCTGCCCATGATTATGCCCACCATCATCGTCGCCATCCTCTTCCGTGCGATGGAAGCCCTGCGGACGTTTGACCTGGTCTTTGGGCTCACAGGGGGCGGACCTGGGACCACGACGGAGACGCTGAGCTCCTTCGCCTATAAGTACTACTTCAAGTACTCGAACTTCGGCTTGGGCTCCGCATACGCCGTCGTCGTTACGATCGTGATCCTGGTGCTCAGCTTGCTCTACGTCAGCAGGATTCGGAAGAACCTGAGATTTGGAGGGTAGATAGCACGTGAACTACCAGCAAAGACGACGAGTAAGTGGGGCCCTGTCGCTGGTCGCCACCGGCCTGATCGCCGTTTTCTCGCTCTCGCCCATCTATTGGATCTTGATCACGTCTCTGAAGCCTCGCGGCACGGAGTATCTCCTGCCCATCGAGCTGTGGCCGTCGAATCCCACGTTGCAGGCCTACTCGTCCGTGTTGACGGAGCTCGGTTTCCTGGTGCCCCTGGGGAACAGCTTCATCGTCTCGTCCGCGGTGGCGGTGTTCGGGCTGCTGATCTCAGCGCTATCGGCCTACGCCGTCGCCCGGCTGCGGTTCAAGTATCGCGTCGAGTCGCTGCTGCTGCTGCAGATCGGGGCGATGATCCCGCCAGTGGTCACCATCGCTCCTACGTTCATGATCATCAAGACTCTAGGGCTGCTGCGTAGCCTGCCGGCGATGATCATCCCCAACATGTTCTACAATACGCCGCTGTCGACGTGGCTGCTGGCCAGCTATTTCTCGGAACTGCCCTTCGAGCTAGACGACGCGGCGAAGATTGATGGCTACAGGCCCCTCCAGATCTTCTGGAAGGTGATCTTGCCCCTCTCCGCCCCCGGGCTCTTCTCTGCCGGTATCTTCGCCTTTCTCGGTTCTTGGGGCGAATTCATGCTGGCATCGGCGGTCACGATGGGCATACCCGAGGTACAGACCGTTCCGGTAGCGATTCAGAACTTCTCGCTGGAGTTCCGATACCAGTGGACCTGGATATCGGCCGGCATCATCTTGTCGCTGATACCGGTCATTCTGATCGTCATCGTATTTCAGCGCTGGGTGATCAAGGGACTGACAGCAGGCGCTGTTAAGTTCTAGCTCCAGCTATTCAAGACGAGAGGAGGATTGCGAGGACTCATGACGCGTGTCTACGTAGAGAACCTGAGAAAGGAATTTGGAGATGTCGTCGCACTGGACGACGTCACCCTGTCATTCCCGGATACGGAGTTGACGGTGCTGGTCGGGCCTTCTGGATGCGGCAAGACGACGCTCCTGCGCATCATCGCTGGTCTGGAGCAAGCCACGGAGGGCTGCGTCTGGATCGGGGAGAAGGACGTCAGCGAGTCTCCGCCCTGGGGCCGGAACACGGCCATGGTCTTCCAGAGCTACGCTCTCTATCCCCATATGACGGTGTTCAAGAACATCGCCTTCCCCCTCGAAGCGCGGAGTGTCTCGAGGAGCGAGATCAAGGAGCGGGTGGAGAAAACGGCCGAGCTACTGGGCATCTCGACCTTGCTGAAGCGGAAGCCACGGGCGCTCTCCGGGGGCCAGATGCAGCGCGTTGCCATCGGACGGGCCATCGTCCGCAATCCTAAGGTCTTCTTGATGGACGAACCACTCTCCAATCTGGACGCCAAGCTGCGGGTAAGCATGCGCGCCGAGCTCAAGCGGCTCCAGAAGGAACTGGGCGTGACGACGATTTACGTCACTCACGACCAGGAGGAGGCGATGACTATCGCGGATCAACTTGTGGTCATGAGACGCGGGCGCATTCAGCAGATCGGCCGACCCGAGGAGGTCTATTTCCACCCGAAAAACAAGTACGTGGCAGGCTTCATCGGGAGCCCGGCCATCAATTTCCTCCCATGCAAGTACGAGGCCCCGAACGGTGAGCTCGCAGCAGAATGCTTCAGCTATCCTGCTCCTGAGCGCGTGAAACGGGTTATGGAAGAGACCTCGGTCGAGAGCCTGACCTTGGGCATCCGACCTGAGGACATAGAAGTGAACGCGGAGCCATCCCCGGGCGCGATACCGGTTTCGGTCTATATGACCGAACCTATGGGCAAGGAAATCCTGCTGACGCTGGAGGTGCAGAACAGGCTCATCAAAGCGTTGGCGCCGGCACGCCTGCACCCCGACCTGGATGAGCAACTCTGGATGCGATTCGGGGAGGAGTGCATTCACCTGTTCGATGATGAGACCGGCGAGGCGCTGGTTTAGGCGGAGCCGGATATGAGATCGAGGACACGACGTAGACCGTAGAGTCAGGCAACACAGGAGAGACTATGAGCAGACAAGAGCTTCTGAACGAACTCCGCGAAGCCCTGCTGGGCGATATGGATCGAGATGAGGTCGCCGCGATCGCTGAGAAGATCGTTGCCGAGGATATCGACGTGCAGAAGGGCATTGACACAGCATCCGCCGCAATCCGAGAGATAGGCCAGCAGTTCGAGGCCGGTGAGGTGTTCTTGCCGGATCTGATGATCGCCGGCAAGAAGATGGAGCGCTGTATGGCCATGTTCAAGCCCCACCTTGAGGTGGACAGTGAGACGGCTGCTGGCGGCCGCATCGTGATCGGGTCCGTCACCGGCGACATCCACGATATCGGGAAGAACCTCGTTGCCACGATGCTCTCCGTCGGTGGGTTTGACGTCGTCGACCTGGGCGTCGGCGTGCCCGCCATGGCATTCATCAAAGCAGCGAAGAAGGAACAAGCTGACATCATCGCGCTCTCGAGCTTGATGACGACGACCCTGCCCTACCAGAGAGAGGTTCTTGATCTCTTGCGAGAGATGGGCCTGCGCGACAAGTACTTCGTTGTGGTGGGTGGCGGACCGGTGACGCCGGATTTCGCGATCGACATAGGTGCGGATGGGTGGGCCGAGAATGCGGCACTGGCGGTGGACCTGTGCACCACCTTGATAACGTCAGGGCACAGTCCCCCTGTTGAGACCGTGATGGTCTAGCAGGGGCGGACATCCCATCCCAAGCCGTTTACAGACAAAGGAGATCAACCGTGGCGCTGGATCGTGACCGACTTATGCTCGTACTCGACCGGGCTCATTCGGGCCCAGTCTGTGAGACGTTCAAATGGGATACGGAGATCATCCCTCAGACGATCGCCAAATACCTGCTCAAATACGACCTTCGAGGAACGTGTGACCCCGATAATCCCGTCAATCAGGACGACGACCTCGCAGATCGCTTCTTTAGGGCGGGGATGGACACGGCAGTCGACGTTGGCATGCTCTGCCTAGACACGCAGCGGCGGATAACCTTCTCTCATGACGAGATCGAGCAGGCCATGCAGGCTGCTCCCTCCGAGTTCAGCCTCGGCGAAGGCGATCAGCAAGTTGTCTTCAGGCACAGGGGCTTCGAGGACCCGACGCCACCCATCTGGATCTGTCCCCTTAGCATCGCGGTCTCGGAAGAGCTCTTCGTCCCGATCCTAGAGGGTATTGCGCGTGTTCCGGAGGTCGACTGCATCGAGGGACCGTCTTTTGAGGCCATCTGGGGCAGCAAGATCAGGGCTGGATCGCCCTACGAGATCCTGGCGGGGCGGCGACAGGCGGACCTGACGTATGAGGCGCTACGCAGGGCGGGCCGTGAGGGGATGGGTCTCTACGCCGTCGGAACGGCGCCCACTCACTACGGCGTGCTGGGCGGCTACGGGATACCCGGGGGCTACAAGCCGGAGCGGGACATCGTGCTCCTCCTCTCCCCCGTGGAGATGAAGACGTCCTACGAGAGCCTGCACAAGCTGGCTCAAGTCTACAACTGTGGTGGCATCACCTACGGCGGTTCCTGGTCCATGATCGGCGGCTACGCCGGTGGTCCGGAGGGATCGACCGTCTCTTGCATCGCCTGCACCCTCCTGCTCTACACCGCCTACCAGGCATCGAATGGAGCCTCCTTCCCCTACGATCTGCACGATATGGGCAATTGCGGACGCGAGGCCCAGTGGGCCTTGGGAACCGTCTTCCAAGCCCTGAGCCGGAACACCCACATCTGCGCCAACTCCGTCCTCAACCAGACGGCGGGGCCGGCGACCAAGATGTTGCTCTACGAGTCCGCCGTCGGTATGATGAACCTCACAGCATCCGGCGTCTCGTCATGCACCGGCACGCGCACCGCCGGTGGCAAGTACACGGACTACATCACACCGCTAGAGGTGAAGTTCGCGGGCGAGGTGTTCAAGAAGACGGCCGGCATGAGCCGGGAAGAGGCCAACGACATAGCGAACAAGCTGATCCCGCTCTACGAGGATCAGCTCGGCGCTGCACCCAGCGGCAAGAGCTTCGCCGACTGCTACAACGTCGAGACGCTGGAGCCGACGGACGAGTGGTGCCGAATCTACGACGAGGTCAAGGATGAGGTGATCAGAGCGGGGATTCCGCTGGGATAGGAAGCGAGGTACAATTCGGGAGGCCGGGAAGCCGCCCCAGCACGTCGCTGCGAGCGCGCAGCCCCTCAGCGGGCAGCACCAGCCGAGCTTTCACCATCTCCCCCCACTATACAAGGCAAGGGAAGACGATGTCTAAAGAGACCCTAGAGCACCTGAAACAGGCGGTCCTACAGTACAACGGGAGCGCAGCCCAGCAATGGGCGAAGAAAGCGGTCGAGGAGGGCATCGATCCACTCGACAGCCTGGCTGTCCTCACCCGTGCGATCCGCCAAGTCGGCGACGCGTTCGGGCGCGGAGAGCTCTGGCTTCCGGACCTGGTCGGGGCGTCCGACGCGATGCTGGAGGCCACACCCACCATCCAGGCGGACATCGACCGGCGCGGCGTGGAGCGCCAGCATCGAGGTACGGTAGTCATCGGGACCGTGAAGGGCGACATCCACAACATCGGCAAGTCAATGGTGGCGACGCTCCTGACCGCCGAGGGTTTCGAGGTCCACGACATCGGCGTGGACGCGCCTCCTGAGGCCTTCATCGAGGCTATTCAGGAACACGACCCACAGATCCTGGCCCTCTCGGCCCTTATGACCACCACGGCTCCCCAGCAGAAGCGGGTGATCGAAATGCTGAGGGAGGAAGGGCTGAGAGACGGCGTCAAGGTGATGGTGGGCGGCGGCGGGATCACGGAGACGTTCGCGGAGAGCATCGGGGCCGACGGGTACGACCCCACGGCTCCGGGTGCGGTCAGACTGGCACGATCCTTCGTCGAGGGTTAGGGGGACGACTGTGACGAGAAAAGGGTTCATCCGAAACGTCAGACCATTGGAGATCCTGACGGAGGATCAGATCTGGCAGGTGCACCGCGCCACCCTGGACATTCTACGGAGGACGGGGGTGACCTTCAAGAGCGAGTGGGCTCTCGACTTCCTGGAGGGAGAGGGTTGCCTCGTGGATCGTTCCTCGATGCGGGTCCGCTTCCCCGAGTCGCTGGTCGAGGCGTGCCTGCGACAAGTCCCCAGCAGTTACCGTGTCAGAGCTCGGGACCCAGACAATGATCTCATCCTCGGCGGGAGCACGCTCTACTTCACCCATTCCGCCGGCATGCAGACTCTCAATATCGACACGTACGAGCCCCGCGATCCTAAGAAGGCGGAGTACGCCGACTGCGTCAAGGTCTTGGATGCGCTGCCGACCATCGACTTCCTGAGCTGTTATCCGTACTTCGGCTACGAGGGGCTCCCGCCCGCCATGGCGATCCCGGAGAGCGTGGCGCTCAAGATGCGGCACTCCACCAAGCATCAGTTCACGTGTTACTCCAGCCAATGCGAGATCTTCAACATTCAGATGGCCCAGGCTACAGGCCAGGAGATCACGGGCACGCTCACGTGCTCGCCGCCTCTCACCTGGGGTGATGACGCGGTACAGGCCGCCCGACGCATGATCGAGGCAGGCTTCCCCCTGGCCACCGTCGATGGGAATGTCCTCGGTGGCACGGGACCGGCGACGCCCCTGGGGAACGTGGCCGTCTGCAATGCCGAGCACCTGTCGATGATCGTCCTGGTGCAGCTCATCAGTCTCGGGCATCGCATCTCCGTCGGTCACTTCGCGTGCCCGATGAATATGAGGACGGGCTCACCGGCCTTCGGACAGATCGGCGGCTCCATCAGCAACGTGATCTGGAATCAGATGTGGCGGCACTACCGCATTCCGTGCTCCAACGGTTCGCCGGGGTACGTCGACTCGAAGATGATCGACTTCCAAGCCGGCTACGAGAAGGGCATCGCCGCGCTGGCCTCCGCTGCCTCCGGCGTCAACGTCATGCTGCTCCATCTTGGCGTGTCCGCTGAAATCTCGGCCCACCCGGTGCAGGCGATTCTGGACGACGACATCGCCGGTATGGTTGGGCGCTTCATCGAGGGAGAGATCATCAGCGAGGAGACGCTGGCCTTGGACGTCATCCACGACGTCGGTCCGATTCCAGGGCACTATCTGGGGACCGGACACACCCGGGAGTGGTGCCGGAAGGAGCAGTTCGTGCCCAGAACCGGCGAGCAGTCGAGCTACCAGGCGTGGATCGTCAACGGGAAGCCGAGCGCTCTCCACCACGCGCGCGAGAGAATGGCGGAGATTCTCGATTCTCACGACCCGGAGCCCCTTAGTGCCGAGCAGGAGGAGGACATCCTACGCATCCTAAGCGACGCTCGGGCATTCTACCGGAAGCGGGGCGAGCTTGAGTGATCGAACCAGCGCTCCCGGAGCCGAGGCTCCCGACGTAAGACCAAACCCGTCCACTACCTTGACCCTGGACGTGGGAACATCTTCCTTGAAAGCCGTGCTCTATACTACCGAGGGGCACGTCCTAGACAAGGTGACCCTGCGATACGGATACGAGGCCGACCATCCCGGATGGGCCGAAGGCGACCCTGACCAGTGGTGGCGGGCGCTTGAAGACGCCCTCGGTGCGTTGGTCCAGCGCAGCGACCTCGGGACGGTGGAAGCGATCGCCTGCACCGGTCAGATGCACTCAGCCGTCCTCCTGGACAAAGGGGGCGAGGTGATTCCTCCCACCATTCTTTGGCTTGACCGCCGGGCCACCCAGGAGACGGAGGAGCTCCAAGAGGCGCTTGAGCTTCCTCCGTACCAACTGAACAGTACCTACACGCTGCCTAAGCTTCTCTGGCTCAGGCGTCATATGCCGGAGACGCTGGACCGGACCGAAACAATCCTCTGGCCGAAGGATTATCTACGCTACCGTCTGACGGGGATGATCTGCACCGATCTGACCGAACCGGGTGGCGCAGCCTTGCTGGATTGGAACGAGATACATTGGGCGGAAGAGCGACTGCGTTTGGTGGGGCTAGATAGAGACGTGCTGCCGCCCATTCGACCGGCGACCGACGACGGGGGCGCGTTGCTCCCGCAGGTAGCGGCCTCTCTCGATCTTAATCCGGACGCCAAGGTCGTCGTGGGGATGGGAGACGTGGCCGCCCTCTTCGGCGCTGCGCCGCCCGCAGCGGGGCGGGTCTTCTGCTCCCTGGGCAGCTCCTCCATGGTCTTCGCGCCCATCGCGGAGGGCCGGCGCATCGAGGATCCCGCCAACAGGTTATACGTCTACCCCTTCGGGCCCTATCCCTTGCTGGGTGGTGTCTCGTCCACGACGGGCTCGGCCCTCGTCTGGATCTGCGAGCAGGTCCGCGGGGCGGAGTACGAAGCTTGCGTGGCCGACGCCCTGAGCGTCAAGGCCGGAGCGGACGGTCTCTGTTTCGTGCCCTACCTGGCGGGCGAGCGGAGCCCCTATTGGAGCGACACCATCCGAGGTGGTTTCCATGGCTTACAGCTGGCCCACACCGGCGCCCATCTGGTGCGTGCGGTGATGGAGGGCGTGGCCTACAGCTTGCGCCATCTCATCGATATCTACGAGGAGCTGAACGTCCCCGTTAGGGAGATAGCGCTGGCTGGAGGCGGAGCGACGACGGAGGGATGGCCGCAGATCATCGCCGATGTTTGCCAACGGGACGTCCTGATCTACGCGGAGGAGGAGACGGTGACCCGCGTTCTCTTCGCCCTGTGCCAGGCGAGCCTGGGCAGGGCCGGGTTCGAGGACGCATTGCTGGACACGTTTAGCGCACCGCATATCGTCCGCCACAGGGCAGGACGATCAGACGTGTATGACGAAGGGTACGCGCGATACCGCGCTTTCTCCGAGTTCGCCAGCCGACGAGCTCGAGAATCTTAATACCGAGTGGTTTCAGAGCGAGAGGGCAAGGAGTCATGGTCGGAAAGAAGAGAAGACTGAAGCGCCTATTCAGGGGGCCTGAGGGCCGGTGTCTGCTGGTGCCCTTAGACCATGGACCCTGGCTGGGCCCTGTCGAAGGCATCGTCCAGCCGAAGGCGGTGGTGAAGGAGCTCCTGGCCGGCGGGGCTAACGCCCTGCTCGTCAGCCCTGGCTTTGCTCGGGCTGTCGAACCGGTCCTCGATCCGGCGACAGCCGTGGTCCTTCGCGTCAGCCTGGCCATGGGGCTGGCGCCGGACGCAACCCAGGAGACGCCGGTGGCGACAGTCGACACGGCCCTTCGTATGGACGCGGACGCCGTGGCCGTCTCGATCTTCTTTGGTCGCGGCGGTGAGACGGCCACCATGCGCTACTTGGGAGAGCTGACGGAGCGGTGTTCCCGCTTCGGCATGCCAGTTCTGGCGGAGATGATGCCTCCGCAGGAAGACGCCTACGACGGCAAAGCAGTCGCTCACGCAGCGCGCATCGGTTTTGAACTGGGCGCGGACATCGTCAAGACGAACTACTGCGGCAACGTAGAGGGGTTCCGGCGCGTGGTTGCCTCGTCCCCGGTGCCCATCTTGACCGCTGGCGGCCCCAGGAAGGGGGCGGGCAATGACAGCACGCTCCAGCTGGTACGGGAGGTGACGGAGGCCGGGGCTGCCGGTGTGGCCATCGGGCGGCGCGTGTGGCAGTCGGAGGATCCAGAGGCCCTGGTTCGGCAGATTCATACCATTCTATTCCCAGATGGCATTGATTAGCTGGTACCAAGAGAGGCGTCCATGAATCAGCAACAGGTTCGAGAGAGACTGGCCGAGATCGTCGGTAAGGAGCACGTCACCGATGAGGCATTTATCCGGCTGACGTATACGAGAGACTTTGGCACCCAACCTCCGCGGTGGCCAGCGTACGTGGTTAGGCCGGGGTCCACGGAGGAGATAGCTGAGGTCTTACAGCTCGCCACCGACCTGCAGATACCCGTCTCGCCACGCGGCGGGGGATCCGCTCAGGAAGGCGGATGCCAATCGGAGGGGGGCATCGTTCTCGAGACGCTCCGGCTGGACCGCATCTTGGAGATCGATGAGGACACGGGGACGGTGACCGTCGAGGCGGGCATCACCTTCGGGAAACTGATGAACGAGCTTGAGGAGCGAGGCTGGAAGATTGGCATCGCTCCCTCGGGCGCGCTGGCCGGTACGGTCGGCGCCCATCTCTCTCGGCCCGGCGTGGGCTGGGGCAACATCAAGTACGTCTCACAGGGGAAGCAGGTGATTGGCTTGAAGGCCGTCCTGCCCACCGGGGAGGTAGTGGAGACCGGGACCGCCGCAAACCCGGCCGCCGATAGCTTCTTCCGCTACGCGCTGGGGCCCGACCTGGCCGGACTCTTCATTGGTGCCGAGGGAGCATTCGGCATCGTCACCGAGGCAACACTGCGCACGTACCCTTGGCCTGAGAAGATCTACCTGGAGCGCTACATTGGCTCTGACCTCCGTGATGCCATCGACATCTTTCGCGAGATCGCACGTCACGACCTGGTCTGCTACATCTCTGTGCCGGTCATCAAACCGGGCATGGTCCTCTTCGACGTCAACGTGGAGGGCGACGAGATCGAGGTGGAGTACAGAATCGAGAAGATCCGTGGTATCATCTCCGCATATGAAAGCGTCACGTACGAGGGTCCTGAAGCGCCCCAGGCGTTCTGGGACTATCGCTGGTTCAACACCGGGGAGGAGTTCAAGCAAGGCATTGCTGGCGCCGTCAACTACTTCCTACCGTTCGACAAGCTGGAGGAGGCCACCTACGTGATGCGGGAGATCATCGAGCGGCACGGGGTGAAGGAGTACGCGCAGCAGATGTTCCCAGAACCCACAGGATCCGAGCACGTGAGCCTTCTCTTCCATCATCCAGACGACCAGGAGGAGCACGAGAAGATCCAGCGCGCACTAGACGAGATGATGGACCGCGCTCTGGCCATGGGAGGAGCCCCTTATTCCAAGGGGCGGCAGTGGGGACCACACCTGGAACGGCACTTGAGCGACACGGGCTACTGGGGGACGCTCAAGGCGCTGAAGCAGGTCCTCGATCCCAGCCATATTATGAATCCCGGCGTCCTCGGGCTGTAGCAGGTGGGAGGCATTTGATGCTAGAGAAGTACCGGCAGGAGTTGTTTGATTGTTCGCGCTGTGGTTTTTGTCGCGTCTGGGGCTGGTCGGGGGTCGAGAACGTCTGCCCAACGTACCCCTTCACGGCGGGATGGGAGACGCACTACGCCCGCGGTCGGGTCCGGCTGGCGCAGGCGACGCTAGACGGGGAGGTGAAGGTCACGGAGCACCTGCTCGAGCATGCCTACGTCTGCACCCTCTGCAGCAGTTGCGAGGCGCACTGCCCCGTGGACCTGCCGCTGACGGAGATCTTCCACGCCTGGCGTCAGGATCTGGCGGAAGCAGGTCACACACTCCCAGAACACGAGCGCATGATCAAGCTCATAAAGCGTTACTTGAATCCTTACGGCCCCAAGATGGATGAGCCGGAGGTGGAAGAGCCGCAGCCGGCCAGGGTGCTTTACTATCCCGGCTGCACAACGACCCGTATGGCCCCCGAGATCGTCGAGGCGGTGACGAGCAGCCTGGGCAAGCTGGGGATCGACTTCGCGCTCTTCCAGGAGGACACCTGCTGCAGCATCCCCTTGTACGAGATCGGGCAGATGTCCGAGGCCGGGGAGATAGCCCGGCAGACCCTGGAGTTGATCGACGCCTACGAGCCGGAGGTACTCCTCACGACCTGCCCCGCTTGCTACCGGGCGTTCCGCTCGATCTACCCCCAGGAGCTCGGTCTCACGGTCGACTGTGACGTTCAACACATCACGGAATTCCTGCTGCCCCGAGTTCCGGATCGGGTTATCGAGGTGGTCAAGAAGGTCACCTGGCACGATCCTTGCATTCTGGGCCGCCACTTGGACATGTACGACGAGCCGCGGGAGCTTCTGAAAGCCATCCCCGGGCTCGAGCTGGTGGAGATGCACTCTAACCGCGAGAATGCTCTCTGCTGTGGGGCCGGCGGCGGCGTCTATTTCGCCGCCCAAAGGACAGCGCGGAACGCCGTCGGCGCGCGTTTGGAACAGGCCGAGGCGACGGGGGCGGAGGAGATCGTCACATCGTGCCCCAACTGCCACGTGCGGTTCCGTCAGGGCACCCGCATCCAGCGGATGGAGCTGCGGGCCAAGTCTATTGCCGAGATTATCGACGAGGCGCTTGAAGCGAAGATTGATCCGGAGGACGAGGAGCGCTGATATGACGACCACCCAGGTCGACATCCTGATCCGTGATGCCGTGGTCATCACGCAGAACGAGAATCGGGAGATCATCTACGACGGCTCGGTGGCTATCGACGCTGGGACCATTGCGGCCGTCGGGCAGACGGACGACATCGTCGGGCGGTACGCGGGCCGAAGGACGCTGGATGGCGCCCAGAAGGCGGTCATCCCGGGTCTGGTGGACACCCATCACCACTTCCTGCAGAACTTCCTCAAGGGATCGCGGGATGATCTGGCATTGGAGACGTGGATCGACCAGGTGTCGGCGCCGCGCATCGTCGCAGCCGTCCAGGACTACCTGGAGGGCAGGCACGGCCTACAGCTTCACGCCACGCGGCTCGGGTGCGTGGAGGCGCTGCGGTCCGGGATCACGTGCATCCTCAACATGGAGTGGGCCACGGCGGCGGAGATCGTGGAGGTGTACGAGGAGATGGGCATTCGCGCGGCTCACACACTGACGTTGACCGACGTCGATCAATGGCAGGCCTGTGGGATGCTGCTGCCCATGGATGAGGCGATGCGCCTAGCCGATCGTCTGATCGCGCGCTGCCAGGCGTCGGATCTCGTCTCCTTCTGGTACGGCCTCGCCTGCCCCAATTCCTGCAGCCGAGAGCTCTTCGAGACGGTGCGCGAGCGGGCGGTCGAAGATGGTTCGCGGCTTCACGTGCACATCGCAGAGACCGAGTTCGAGTGGCACAACATCCACGAGCTCTACGGCACGACGCCCGTGGGATTTCTGCACGAGATTGGCGTGCTGGGACCGGACGTCCTGGGGGCGCACTGCATCTGGCTTTCGGACGAGGACATCGAGATCCTCCAGGAGACCGGGACAGCGGTCGCCCACAACCCGGAGTGCAACATGAAGGTCGCCGATGGGGTGGCGCCGGTCGCCGAGATGGTGGACCAAGGCGTCACCGTCTCCCTGGGGACGGACAGCTGCGCCGTCAACGACAATATGGATCTGTTCGAGGCCATGCGGGTCGCGGCCTTCCTCCAGAAGGTGACGACCATGAACCCCGCTGTGATACCCGCGGCCCAGGCATTCGATATGGGAACGCTGGGAGGCGCGAGAGCCCTGGGCCTCGGAGACCAGATCGGCTCGCTGGAGGTGGGCAAAAGGGCGGACGTGGTCTTGGTCGATCTCTCTCAGGCCCATATGCGGCCCATCAACAGCATTCTAAACAACCTCGTCTACGCTGCCAGCGCCGCCAGCGACGTGGAGACGGTCATCGTGGATGGAAGGATCGTCGTCGAGGACCGAAAGCTTCTCACCTGTGACGAACAAGAGGTAATCGCTGAGGCCGAGGCTTTCGCCCTGAGACGCTTCTCAGAGGCGGGGCTGGGGATCTCCCCTTACTATCAGATTGCACGAAAGGAAAGAAACCAATGAAAAGAGCTCTGCTTCACGAACCGTTTGAGTTCGTCATCGAGAAGCACGACATACCTAAGCCCGGGCCGGGTGAGGTGCTGGTCAACGTCGCGGCGTGCGGCATCTGCGGCACGGACATCAACGCGTTTACCGGCAACAACCCCAGCGGGTGGCACATCGTCTACCCCTTCCAGATGGGTCATGAGCTGTCCGGCATCATCGCCGCTGTGGGTCCAGACGTGCCAAATGAGCCGGGCCTTCGCGTCGGCGACCGGGTGGTGCCCGACGGTCGCCTGCCCTGCCGGCGCTGTCACTATTGCCGGCGCGGCCTATTTAATCTGTGCACCGACCAGGACTACGTCGCGGGAGGGTTCTCGGAGTATGCCGTCTATCCCTATCGAAACCTAGTCACCGTGCCCGATGGAGTCTCTCTGGAACACGCTGCCTTCGGGGAACCGCTGGGCTGCGTCGTCAACGGGAACGGGCACATCATCGATCCCCCGCTCGGCGGCGTGGGCGTGGTCATCGGCACGGGGCCTATCGGGATGCTCCACCTACAAATCCTGAAGAGCCGAGGCTTGATGACCATCGGCGTCGATCTGCGCGAGAAACGGCTCAAAGTGGCCGCAGAGCTGGACGCCGACATCACGATTCAGGCCCAGACTCATCATAAGGTCGATCAGAACGTGGTGGATCGAGTGATGGAGATCACCGACGGTCGCGGCGCCGAGGTCGTGGTGAGCGCGGCGGGCAACGACACCGCCGTCCTCGATGAGGCAATCAAGATCGCGGCCAAACGAGGACAGATCCTCTACTTCGCAGCCACGCTGAGCGACCCGGCGACGGTCAACCTAGAGCCGATCCACTACCGGGAGCTGCGTCTCGTGGGCAGCCACGACTCCACCATCGCCCGGTACGAGACCGCCCTGGCCCTGCTGAAGACGGGAGCCGTCAACGTGGAGCCCATAATCACCCACCGATTCCCGCTGGAGGAGACCCAGGAGGCCTTTGAGTTCGCCCGCACGCGGGAGGGCATCAAGGTCATGGTCGTCAACGAGAACCTCTAGCGGGACCGCTGCAGAGCAGGAGGTCGACACCTATGAGAATAGGCAACGTCACCATTCAGGACACGTTCGCCGAGGCCTGGGACCTGGAGGTCGCGCGCCTGGTGCTCACCGCCATCTCCGAGGACGTCGCTCTCGGGGCTGCCCATCAGTTCGTGGGTGCCGCCGGCTCGAGCGAGCTCGGCTCCGCCATCAACGGCGGCATCGAGCGCACCGCCTGCCCTCAGGAGACGCCTGACGGCCGGCCAGGGGTCTTCGTCTCGCTCACCCTGCCTCCGGATCGGCGAGCCGACTTCGTGGAGGAGCTTTCGCTGCGCCTGGTGTTGGCGACGCTGATCCCGACCTGCGCCGTGTACGACGCTATGGTCCCGGGGGCAGAGACGGAAGCGATCGATCTCTATGGCCTCACGGCCGATAGATGGCAGGGCTACGAGGAGACACGAGCCGTCGGCGGTCGGCCGGTGTGCGTCGTCCCAACGACGACCGGCGAGTTCATCTACCAAGAGACGATCTCGCTCTCCACATCGGGCACCGACGGGCATTTCGTGTGCTATGCGAAAGCTGAGTCCTCGGTTGTGCTGGCCGTGAAGGCGGCCAAGGACGCCATCGCCGGTGTGGACGGCGTATGCCCGATGGGTTTCGGCCTGGAGCAGATCTTTCGGGAGCTCGACTATGTTCCGGCCCTGAAGGGGCAGAACGAAGACAGCAAGGTGCCGGAGGGTGTCTCATCGATCCTCAACCTGCTGATGTTCGGGGCATCGCCAGCTGTCATGCGAGAGGGCATAAGGGCCGCCATCAAAGCTGCTGCCCGCGTCGACGGCGTCAAGGAGATCGGAGCAATGAACTTCGGCGGAGAATTCGGTCGACATCAGTACCATCTACACGAACTACTTGCAGCATAACCAAACGACAGGAGGAATTCGGACGATGAAGTATCGGAAGCTCGGCAAGGCGGGGTTTAAGGTCTCTGAGATCGGGTACGGAGGCTGGTGCATCGGCGGCGATTGGTGGAAGGGCAGCTGCGATGAGGATGCCCTGAAATCCATCAACATGGCGCTCGATCTCGGCGTCACCTTCATCGACACCGCCCTAGGCTACGGCGATGGCCACAGCGAACGTCTGATCGGACAAGCGCTCGCTGGACGATCTGAGGAGGTTCACGTCGCCACGAAGATCCCACCAAGGAACTTCAACTTCGGACCAGGCTCCGGTGACTCGATGGAGGGCGTCTTTCCCTCCGAATGGATCGTGGAGTGCACGGAGAACAGCCTGAAGAACCTAGGCGTCGAGCAGCTCGACCTCCAGATGTTCCACGTCTGGCTCGACGAGTGGGCGGAGCGGGACGAGTGGAAGAAGACCGTCATGAAGCTCAAGGACGAAGGGAAGATCAAGGCCTTCGGCCTCTCCCTCGTCTTCCCCCTCACCGACGCCCACGTACCTCGGCGCGCTATCGAGACCGGCCTCGTCGATGCCTGTCAAGTCGTGTACAATATCTACCAGCAAGAGCCAGAGGGGATGCTCTTCCCCCTGGTCCAGGAGCACAACGTCGGCGTCATCGCTCGCTGCCCACTGGACGAGGGGGCTTTGACGGGGAAGATCACGCCGGATACCTGCTTCCCCGAGGACGATTGGAGAAACGACTACTTCTGCGGGGATCGGAAGGAAGAGGTGATGGAACGGGCCGAGCAGCTGCAATGGCTCATCGAGGAGGGCGAGGCCGACTCGCTGCCGGAAGCCGCGCTCCGCTTCATCCTCAGTCACTCGGCCGTGTCGACCGTCATTGTGGGTATGCGGAACACGAAGCACGTCCGGGCCAACGCCGCAGCCTCCGACAAAGGGCCGCTATCGGAGAAGGCTATCGAGCGCCTGGAGGAACACGCCTGGCCGCACGACTTCTGGGTCTAGCCCCCACCCCGCGGGAGCCATCACTGTCGAAGCTGGCCCATGGAGTTTCCGACAAGAGAGACGGCCTTGGAGAACTAAATGGAACCACTAAACCTAGGCATCATCGGCACGGGCGTGGCGGCCCGTATCCTCCACTGGCCTGCCTTGAAGACACTGTCGGATCGGTACCACATCGTAGCCGTTGCCAACCGGACCCGATCCAAGGGTGTGACGTTCGCAGACATGGTGGGGCTCGACCACGCCACCGTCTACAGCGATTACCGCGATCTGCTGGCACGGGACGACGTGGAGGTGGTGGACCTGGCGCTGCCTCCATCGATGAACGCTGAGGTGGCGCGGGCCGCCGCCGAGGCCGGCATCGACGTGATATGTGAGAAGCCGCTGGCCGCCACCCTAGAGGCAGCTCGGGCCATCGCTACGCTGCCCGCCGCCCACGACGTGAAGGTGCTCATCGCCGAGAATTTCCGGTACGAGAATACACTGATGGACGCCCGACGCCTGATCGAATCGGGGGCCATAGATCGGCCTTTCATGATCTCCTATCAGTGGATACAGCCGGTACCCCCCGACGACGAGATCGCCGCGCGCCCCTGGCGCCAGAACCCGGCTCACGCTGGCGGCTTCCTCACCGATCACGGCGTCCACATGATCGACGCGGTACGCTCCCTGATGGGAGATGTGGCGACAGTCCAGGCCTTCGGAAGCAACCGGCGCGAGTTCCTAACAGGCTTCGACAACGCAGTCTACAATCTGCAATTCGCCTCCGGAGCACTCGGTTCGATCCAGTGGTCCTTCACCCTTGGAGCGGAGCTGGCATGGCAAGCCCAGCTCTGGTCGGACGACGGGCAGATGACGGTCATGCCAGGCCGCATCGTCCTCAGCAGAAAGGACGGCGCTACAGAGCAGCTGGAGGTTAGCGGGCCGAGCAGCTTTGTGAACGAGTTCAAGGACTTCTACGAGGCGATTGTGAACGACAAGACCCCGCAGATGACGCTGGGAGACGGTGTCAAGGACCTGGAGACCGTATTGGCGGCGCACCAGTCCCTGGTTGAGGAACGGATCGTGTCGCTGAGGACCGAAGCTGAGGGAACCCATACGTGAGAAGAGGGAAGACCGAGGAGACAAGCCATATGAAGCTGCAAGACAAGGTGGCCGTCGTCACCGGCGGTGCATCCGGCCAGGGCCGGGCCATTGCGGTTCTATTCGCGGAGGAGGGCGCCAACGTCGTAGTGGCCGATGTGGATGTCGGGGGTGCCGAAAGCGCTGCAGCCGAAGCCAGTGCAGCGGGTGCCGACGGCGTGGAGGTGCTGACCGTTCCCACAGACGTAAGCGATGAGGGGGCCGTGAAAGCGCTGTTTTCCGAGACGGAGGAAGCATTCGGTACCGTGGACATCCTGGTCAACTGCGCTGGGCGCCTGGGCCCGTCGGGGAAGGAGACGGCGGACCTGCTGACGCTCGAGGAATGGGATGTCACCCTATCGGTCAACCTGTTGGGTCCATGGCTGTGCATCAAGTACGCCGCACCCTTGATGCGGGCTAACGGCGGGGGCTCGATCATCAACGTGGCCTCCACAGCGGGCCTCCGGCCCTTCCCAGGGGCGGCACCTTACTGCGTCTCCAAGGCCGGCCTTCTGATGCTGACGAAGACGGTGGCATTGGAGTACGTGGACGACGGTATTCGAGTGACGGCCATCTGCCCTGGGCACATCGACACGCCTATGATGGACGCCGTGATCGGCGACATGGAGGAGCAAGGCAATGCGGACGCCTACGAGCAAGTGCACACGCAGAGCAACCCCATGGGACGTCTGGGAGAGCCGGAGGAAGTGGCAACGGTGGCCCTCTTCCTTGCGTCGGGGGACGCCTCGTTCGTCACGGGCTCCTATGTGCTTGTGGACGGCGGATACATGGCCGGTTGAGGCATAAGGGAAGGCATTGGGTTTGATCGCTTGGATTGATCTCTCGACGGGCAGAACGCACACCAGCCCCTTGAGCGGCGACCTCGCCGTACGCTTCCTCGGAGGCCGAGGGGTGGGGGCGGTCCTCCTGCGGGACCACGTGGTGGACACGAAGGATCCTTACGCTGCCGGGAACCCCATCATCTTCAGCGTAGGGCCCTTCACAGGGACGCCTTGGCCCACCGCCGCGCGGAGTCACGTCACCTTCCACTCGCCGCTGACGGGCGTCTACGGGTACGCCAATGCCGGCGGCTACTTCGGCGCGGCCCTTCGCCGGGCCGGCTACAACGCCGTGGTGATCATGGGGCGGTCGGAGAGGCCGGTCTACTTGGATGTGGCACCGGACGCGGTCAAGATCAGGCCTGCAGATCATCTTTGGGGGCGAGGCACCCAGGCCACCGAGGGCGCGCTGGGAGGTAGTGGGGCGCGCGTGGCCTGCATCGGACCTGCGGGTGAGCATCGGGTCCGCGTCGCCGCCATCATGGTTGACGGCAGCCGCGCCATGGCCCGCTGCGGCGGTGGGGCGGTGATGGGCAGCAAGAGACTGAAGGCCGTAGTAGCGCGCGGTGGCGGGAAGCTTGACTTGCCCCCGGCCTTCCGAGAGGAAGCGCGCCGGGCGTTCGAGCACGTCCGTGACCATCCTCACGTCGCCGGCCTGCGGGAGTGGGGCACCGTTCTGCTGGTGGCGGGCAAGAACGCCACGGGCGATCTACCGGCGTACAATCATCAACAGGGTCAGGCGCCGTGGGCCCACCGAGTTGATGCAGAAGCTGTCGCTCGCCACACCGAGAAGAACACCGGCTGCTTCGCCTGCCCCATCCGCTGTGCCCGCGTAACCAGGGTAGCGAGCGGGCCTCACGCCGGGCACCTGGAGGGTCCGGAATACGAGACCCTCGACGCCCTCGGCCCCATGTGCGGCATCGATGAGCTCGAGGCCATCATGCACGCCAATCGGCTGTGCGACGACCTGGGCATGGACACCATCTCCACCGGAACGATCATCGCCTTCGCTATGGAGTGCCACCAGCGTGGCCTACTCGACGACGACCGACACTCGCTGAGGTGGGGTGACGCCGACACCCTCCTCGGGCTGATCGAAGACATGGCCCATCGCCGAGGACTGGGGGATCTCCTGGCCGAGGGGACGCGCCGGGCCGCTCGAGAGCTCGGGGATGCAGCCCAACCTCTCGCGATGCACGTGAAGGGTATGGAGCTTCCACGACAGGAGCCGCGCATTGCCAAGGGATTTGGGCTGGGACACGCGACGTCGAACCGGGGGGCAGATCACCTTTACGCCCTGCCGACCATCGACCTGGCAGCTAACCTGGAGGCCGCTGAACGGCTCTTCCCACCAGAGATGGTGCCCGAGCTGATGGACGTGGCCGACGAGACCTACAAGCCCGACTTGATCGTCTTCACCGAGCATTACTGCGCCGTGTCCGATGCTCTGGGTGTCTGCAAGTTCAGCACCGCCGAGACGTACGCCCTCTACCCGGAGGATCTCGCGCGGGGACTGAGCGCGCTGCTGGGACGCGCCGTGAGCGCCGAAGAGCTTCTGACGGCCGGAGAGCGGATCGTCAATCTAGAGCGCCTCTACAACGTGAGACTGGGACTCGACCGCTCCGACGATCGGCTGCCGGAACGTTTCACCTCGGACCCTCTGCCGATCCACACCTTCGGACCAGTCGAGGGCAGCGCTGACCCGGAACCGTCGGACGAGCCGGTCCACATCGGCCACTTGCATGACATCGAGTCGATGCTCGATCGGTACTATCGTCTGCGGGGCTGGGACCGTCGAGGCATCCCAACCGAGGAAACGTTGAGGAGGCTGGAGATCATCGAGTTCAATGGTTAGCATGGATCTGATCGTCAAGAACGGAACGCTGGTCACATCGCAGGGTCTCGTGAAGACAGACCTCGGCATCGTCGGTTCGCATATCGCCGGCATCACCAAATACCTTTTCGGCCCAAGGATGATCGACGCCAGCGGCTGTTACGTCCTCCCGGGCGGGGTCGACCCGCACGTGCACCTCCAGATGCCCGCGGGCGACACGATGAGCAGCGACGATTTCGCCAGCGGCACGACGGCGGCCGCCCTGGGTGGGACAACGACCATTATCGACTTCGTCGAGCCGGAGCCCGGCGAGCCCTTCCTGGATGCCCTTGAGAAGCGTCAGGCGGAGGCTGACGGGCGGGTCGCCGTGGACTACGGCCTCCACATGACGATTCCTACTTGGCACGCGGCGCATCCAGCTTCGTTGGCCGCCCTGCCCCAGGTCGTCGAGGCCGGAGTCTCCAGCTTCAAGCTCTACATGGCCTATCAGGGGTTCCGCCTGAACGATGTACAGCTCCTCGACGCCCTCTCGGCCGTGGGCGACGCCGGGGGGCTCGCCATCGTCCACTGTGAGAACGGCCCTATCTGCGAACACTTGCGCCAGCAGGCCATAGAGCGCGGGGAGACGGCACCCAGATGCCACGCAACCACCCGCCCGCCGCGTCAGGAGGCGGAGGCGGTCAGTCGCCTCATCGATATCGCCTCGCTGGTGAACTGCCCGGTCTACGTAGCCCACGTCTCCTGTGAGGAGACGCTCTCTCGCATAGAGGCAGCGCGAACCCGCGGCGACGCAGTCTACAGCGAAACCTGTCCTCAGTATCTCTTCCTGGATCGCTCCGCCCTGAGCGGCCCCCACGGCGAGCGGATGATCTGCTCGCCCCCGCTGCGCACAGCCGAGGACCGGCACGCCCTTTGGAGTGGGCTAAGGCGGGGGATCGTCGACGTCGTCTCCACCGACCACTGCCCCTTCTGGGCCACCGACAAGGCGGGACACGCCGACTTCACCATGGTGCCCGGAGGCCTCCCCTCCATTGAATCGCGCTTGTCTTTGGTGCACAGCGCCCTGGACGAGCGAGAGATGAACATGGAGGATCTGGTGTCGGTCTGCGCCGCGCAGGCAGCCGACGTCTTCGGCCTCAGCACCAAGGGGCGCATAGCCCTGGGGCTTGATGCGGATCTCGTCATCTTGGACCCCAAGCGCGACGTAACCATCAGGGCAGGCGAGACGCTCCACGAGCGCGTCGACTGGAGTCCTTACGAAGGTATGACGGTCTCGGGCTGGACCCGCGACGTCGTATCCCGGGGCGAACACATCGTAGACGATGGCCGCTTCGTCGGGGAGGAGGGCCGGGGTAAGTTCCTGCGGCGGGACCGGCCCCCGCGAAGAGGAGAGGCGGCAGGCGCATGACCCCCGTCGTGACCCGGATCGACCTGGCACCGCCGCCAGGCGTTTCACGAGGCTCAACTCGGCAGGTCGGGACGTGAACGGCATCGTCGCCCTTTGAGCCTACTGAATGCCCGTTGTGGACATCGCTGAGCAGGGCTCCAATAGGACAGACGCTGGAACCCATCCATCGGAGGAACGCGTGCAATTAAGGATCGACAAAAACAGGTGCTGCGGCTGTCTCATTTGTACCACGTACTGTTCGTTCCATCACGAGCGGGCGATCTGGCCCAACCTGGCCCGCATCCGCATTGAGGCGGAGACGGACAGCGGGCCCTTCAGCCCGCAGGTCTGCCGCCAGTGCAACGCCCGCCGAGCGTCGGAGGGAGCACTGGCTCCCTGCGCCGAGGCCTGCCCTGCGGCGGCGATCGGTTTAGACCAGACAACCGAGGCCTGGGTCATCGATGTGGAGCTTTGTACCGGCTGCCGGGCCTGCGAGGAGGCCTGCCCCTTCGACATGATCGTCTTCGACGACAGGCGTGGGCTGGCTTTCAAGTGTGATCTCTGCGGAGGAGAGCCGACGTGCGCGGCCATGTGCCCCAGCGGAGCGATAGAAGTCAGGGACAGGTGACCATGTTTCCTTACAAAGGTTATGCCGGGCAGTGGCTCCACGTCAATCTCACCACCGGGAGCGTGACCTCCCAACCGTACGACCGTGCCCTGGCCGAGCGCTACCTGGGCGGGAACGGATTCGGCACGCGCCTGCTCTGGGACCACGTCGGCCCGGAGGTCGCTCCGCTGGCGCCAGAGAGCTTGCTCATCTTCTCCACCGGACCGCTGTGTGGTACCTTGGTCCCCAATCCCGGCCGCATGGAGATCATCGCCAAGTCTCCCCTCACCGGCATCTACGGCGATTCCAACGCCGGCGGCTTCCTGGGCCCGGAACTCAAGTTCGCCGGATGGGACGCCGTGGTCGTCACCGGCCGCTCCGATCGACCGGTCTACCTGGCGATCCGCGACGACCGGGTGGAGATCCGCGACGCTGGCGAGCTGTGGGGTTTGACCACCTCGGAAACCGAGGACGCCATTCGCGACCTGTGGGAGGACACCGACGTCAAGACGGCCATCATCGGTCCGGCCGCCGAAAACGGCGTCCTCTTCTCCGGGATCCAGATCACGCCCCAGCGCTCCGCCGCCCGGTGCGGCCTGGGCACCGTCATGGGCAGCAAACGGCTCAAAGCCATCGCCGTCCGCGGCCACGGCGCTGTCCGCGTCGCGGACCCAGACCGGCTCTACGAGATTTCCGTCGACCTCCACCACCGACTTCGCGCCAACCCCATCTTCGAGGCGGTCTCCGCCCATGGCACGCCGGGTATCGTCTCCATGATGGACGCCCTGGGCCGCTTCCCCACCAAGAACTTCCAGATGGGCTCCTTCCCCCAGGTGGACGCCCTCGACGCGGAAGCCCTCGAGACCCGCGCTTTCGTCCGCCACCTTGCCTGCTTCGGCTGTCCCGTGGCCTGCGACAAGCTCTACACCCTGGCCGACGGTCCCTTCGCCGGCACCTCTCTCCGCAGCGTCGAGTACGAGACGCTGAACGCCATGGGCGCCGCCGTCTGGAACGCCGATCTGGACACGGTGCTGGCAGCCAACCGGCTCTGCGACGAGATGGGTATGGACACCATCTCCGCCGGCCGCGCCATTAGCTTCGCTATGGAGCTCTGGGAGCAGGAGATCCTGAACCTCGACGACACCGACGGGCTGGCCCTCCACTGGGGCGACCGGGACGTCATCCTGACCCTCCTGGAGAGAATGGCCCGACGCGAGGGCGACTTCGCCGCCCTTCTCTCCCAGGGCGTTCGACGGGCCGCCGAGGTCATCGGCCGCGGTGCGGAGGCCTACGCTATGCACGTCAAGGGCATGGCCATCGCCGCCCAGGATGGACGAGCGCAGAAGTCCATGGGGCTGGCCCACGTCACCTCGAACCGGGGCGCCGACCATCTGAAGGCGTTCCCTACGATCGACGAGACCGGCTATCCCGACGAAGCCCGCCGCCGGTATGGGGAGGACTATCTCCCGGAGATGGCTCAGCCCCTGGCGACGAAGCACAAGCCCTTCCTGGTCAAAGATGGCGAGGACTTCGGCGCGGTGGTCGATTCGGTCGGCGTCTGTAAGTCGGGCGGGACCTTCGTCCTGGCCGAGATCTATTGGTCAGACATCGCCGCCGCCCTGGAGGCCGCCACGGGCATCGCGATGCCCGTGGAGCGCCTCAAGCGCATCGGCGAGCGGATCTACAACCTCCAGCGCTGCTACAACGCCCTCCACGGCATCACCCGGGCCGACGACCGGCTTCCCCGCCGCTTCAGCGAGGAACCGTCGCCCTCGGGGAACGCCGAGGGCGAGACCCTTCACATCGAGGAGATGCTGGACACGTACTACACCCTCCGGGGCTGGAACCAGGGGACGGGATGGCCCACCAAGGCGAAGCTGCAGGAGCTCGGCCTGGACGACGCGATCGAGGCGCTGGACCTGTGAAAGACGCGCGGACCATTACCGTATACGTCCGCTACCATAACCTCCTCAGTCGTGCGGCGGGGGTCGACGCCCGGGAGATCTCTCTTCCGGACGGCTCTTCTGTGCGCGACGCGGTGGAGACGCTCTCCGCCGATTCCCCGGAAGCGCTACGCAACCTCTTGTTCGCCGCCGACGGGGCGATGGTCCCCTATCTGGTGGTCTTCCGCAATCAGAAGCTCGTCACCCATCGTCAGTTCGACACCAAGCTGCTCGATGGCGACGAGCTGAAGCTCTTCCCCGCCGTCTCGGGTGGCTAGCCGTCTGAAGGAGATGGACGTGAACACAACCTTGATCCTCGGAGGGATGCTCTGGGCCGACACGACCGAACCGCCACGCCTCCGATGGGGCGTCGCGGTTGAGG
>CAZEQC010000030.1:0-6346 GCA_964514285.1 uncultured Anaerolineales bacterium
TCTACGAGATCCTGCGCCGCCGGCTCTTTGATCACGTCGGCGAGGAGGCCGAGCGCCGCCAAGTGGCCGAGGCATACTGGGACGTCTACCAGGCTCACGCCGGGGACCTGCCCCGCAAGGTGCGGGAGATCGCCTACCACGACCGCATGGTGCGCGCCTACCCCTTCCACCCCGAGCTGGTGGATATCCTCTACGAGCGCTGGGGCAGCCTGCCCGGCTTCCAGCGCACCCGCGGCGTGCTACGCCTGCTGGCACTGGTCGTCGGCGATCTCTACAAGCAGGACTCAAATGCGGCGCTGATCCAGCCAGCACACGTCAATCTCGACGACAATCGCATTCGTCGCGAGTTCGTCAAGCTGGTGGACAGCGCCTACGAGACCGTCATCGGGTCCGACATCGCCGGTCACGGCGCCAAAGCCCCGCGGATCGACCGCGAGCTGGGCGGGGACTATGCCCAGGAGCACATCGCGCAGCGGCTGGCGACCTCGATCTTCCTCTACTCCCACACCGGTGGGGCGGACCGAGGCGCCGTCGCCCCTCAACTGCGCCTCTCCTTGCTCCATCCGGACATCGCCCCTGCGCTGGTCGCCGATGCCCTGGACCGGCTATCAGATCATCTCTGGTACCTCTACGATGATCCGAAGTGGTACGTCGACAAGGTGCCCAACCTCAATCGCATCCAGGCCGAGCGCGAGGATACGGTGCAAGGGGAGGAGATCCGGGACCGCATCCGCTCCACCGTCAGCGACCTGGTGGGACGCGGCATCTTCCGACACACCTACCTCTGGCCCCACGAGAGTAGAGACGTCTCCGAGGATCGGCGCCTGGGGCTGATAATCCTCGATATGGAACACGTGGCCCGAGCTGAGCGCCATTTCCGGACACGTGGTCGACAGCGAGGGCTCGCCGCTGTCTGAGGTCACGGTGCAGCTTTCACTGGACCAGGAGAGCGTGATCACCGGCGATAGCCGCGCCGTCAAAACTAGCCTGCCACAGGGAACCGGGATCAGACCAGACATCGCTGAGAAACGAACGCCAACGGGATCACGCTGCGGCAGGAGGCTCCTCGCTCTCGCCTTTGCCGTCCTGCTGCTCGCTCAACTTGCCTGCGGCGGGCTCGATCTCCTGGGCGGGAACCTCACCGTCAGAGAGACGGTCCAGGGCGACTGGATTCGCGTCACCTTCACCGATCCCCGCTATCCCGAGGAGGAGGCCGATCGGCGCGGCGGCATCGACCGGGAACTGATCGCCGTCATCGACCAGGCCGAGAGGACCGTCGACCTCATCGCCTACGACTTCGACCTGCGGAGCGTCGCCGAGGCGCTGATCGCGGCGGAGGAGCGCGGCGTCCGCGTCCGCGTGGTCACCGAGAGCGAGAACGTGCCCGACAACCGGCACGTCCTGATCGACCTAGAGCGGGCCGGCATTCCCGTCATCGAGGACAACCGCGAAAACGGGCTCATGCACGACAAGTTCGTCGTGATCGACGGCGCCTCGGTCTGGACCGGATCGTGGAACATGACCGAGAACGGGACCTATCGCAACAACAACAATGCCGTTCTCATCACCTCCCAGGCCCTGGCCGACAACTACACCTCCGAGGTCGAGGAGATGGTGGCCAGGCAGTTCGGACCCGATTCGCCCACCGATACCCCCTATCCCCGCCTCACCATCGCGGTCGAGGGTGACGGCGAGGCCCAACGGCGGGTCGAGGTCGAGACCTACTTCTCCCCCGAGGACGACGTCGATGATCAGATCATTGACGCGATCGGCCGGGCCCGGCGGCGCATTCGCTTCATGGCCTTCGTCTTCACCAGCGATGCCATCGCCGATGCCATGCTGGAGCGGGCCGAGGACGGCGTCGTCGTCCAGGGCGTCATGGAGAGCCGCAACGTCGACGGTCAGTACGACGAGTATCAGCGGCTGCGGAACGCCTCCCACGACGTGCTCCTCGACGGAAACCCCTATATCATGCACCACAAGGTGATCATCATCGACGACGAGACGGTGATCCTCGGCTCCTACAACTTCTCGCGCAGCGCCGAGATCAGCAACGACGAGAATGTCTTGATCATCCGCGATCCGGCGGTCGCCGCTCTCTTCGTCGAGGAGTTCGGACGTATCTACCGGCAAGCCCGGGCCGCGGAGTGACCCTATAGGAGAAGGAGAAGGAGGAAAGACCATGCTAGGACGGAAACAGGCGGAGGAACTGCTCGAGAAGGTGCTTCTCCTCTCTCCCACGGAGGAGACCGAGGCCATCCTGCTGGGCCTCGATGAGCAGCTGACCCGTTTCGCCAACAACACCATCCATCAACACGTGGCGGAGACGAATCGCTACGTCGTCGTGCGCGCCGTCGTGGGGAAGCGCACGGGCGTCGCGGCCACCAACGACCTCACCCAGGGCGGGCTCGAGCACCTCGTGGAGACCGCCGCCCAGGCCGCCGAGCTCAACCCGGAGGACCCCGGGTTCCCCGGCCTGCCGGAGCCGAGGGACGTGCCGCAAGTCGACGCTTTTGATGAGTCGACAGCCGCGTGCACGCCCGCCGAGCGGGCCACCCCCGTCGGTGTCGTCTGCCGGCGGGCGAAGGAATCGGGCTGTATCGCCTCGGGCGCCTTTCGCACCAGCGTCCACGAGTTCGCCGTCGCCAACAGCCGAGGCCAACAGTCCGGGCTCTTCGTCCACCATCCCGCCACCGCCGCCGACCTGACCATCGTCGTCATGACCGATGATAGCTCGGGCTACGCCGCCGATGCGTCCTGGCGCGTCGAGGACGTCGACGTGGTCGCCCGGGGCCAGGAGGCCATCGACAAGGCCCTCCGCGGCCGTCACCCCCAGGCCGTCGACCCCGGCGTCTATCCCGTCGTCCTCGAGCCCTATGCCGTCCACGATATCCTCGCCACCTTGTGCGGGGCCGCCGGCGCCGACCCGGTCCAGGAGGGCCGCAGCTGGATGAGCGGTCGTCTCGATGCCCGGCTGATGTCGCCCCTGATCTCCATCTGGGACGATGGCCTCGACCCCGCCGGTTGGCCCCTCCCCTTCGACTTTGAGGGTATGCCGCGACAGCGGGTTGACGTCGTGCGGGACGGAGCCGTGGGGCGCCCGGTCTACGATCGGGATCGAGCAGCCGAGGAGGAGGATCGGCGGACCACGGGCCACGCGCTGCCGCCCGCCAACCCCTTCAGTCCCTGGCTCAACGCCGCCCGCATCGGGCCGATGCCGCTCCACCGCTTCATGGCGCCAGGGGAGACGCCCATCGAGGAGATGATCGCCGGCACCGAGCGGGGACTCTACGTCACCCGCTTCTGGTACACCCGCACCGTCCACCCCCGCGAGGCGCTGATCACGGGCATGACGCGCGACGGCACGTTCCTCATCGAGGACGGCGAGATAGCGGCGCCCGTTCGCAACTTGCGCTTCACCCAGAGCTACGTCGAGGCGCTCCGCGGCGTCCAAGCTGTGGGCAATCAGGCCCACCTCCTCTGGACCGATCCCGGCATCCTGAGCGCCCCGGCCCTCAAGCTGGAGGCCTTTACCTTCACCGGTACCACGGACTTCTAGTGGCCGCTACGTCCTCGAGCGAGGCAAGCCTATCCTGGAGACGGCCATTGAGGATGCCCGGGAGAGAGAGGTGCCGGTTTGAGCCACGAGATCGTCCGGCCGATAACGTCGTGCAGGGCATCGTGCAGGGGCCGGAGCAGCAGGATCTGCCCTTCATCGAGTCCACGGACGAGGGGCTGTTGGAGCAGCGCTTGCTGGGATCCATTCCCGAGCGTGTCGCTCGCCAGGCCGCGGCGACGGTGTCCATGACCAAGCGGTACTGGAGACTCAAGTGCCTGGTTGGCCGGCTGAACGGTCGTCACTGAGGCTGAAGCGATTGGCTTGAGGAACGGGAACAGGACCCCTGCAGGTTGGCTCTGGGACCACCTGGTGCTCGCCGTCACCCTGGCCTTCGTCGCGGCCTTGATCCTGATCGGGGCTCTGGCGCTGGGGTGGAACACTCCTCGTCCCGGCCGGCCGCCGGACTGGGAAGCGCCGGGGTTGCCCCGCCGCGTCGAGGCCGCGCGCCCGGGCCCCTCGGTGTTGCTCTTCGACCGTCCCGGCAGCGACTTCACCCTCGGGGTCACCGCCCGCCCCCTTCCCGGCCGGGATTCCGGGCTCGACGGCTACGGCTTGGTCTACCGGGCGCAGGACGCCGACCATTACTACGCCTTTGCCGTCGGCCCGGACGGCTACTACGCTGTCCTCAAGCGGGATGGCGGGGACGTGATTCCCATCGTCCCGTGGCAGCAGTTCCCCCACGTCCGGCGCGGGCCGCAGCCAAATCGATTCCTTATCACCTGCGTCGGCGCCTCGTGCGCCTTCAGGATCAACGATGAGTACGCCACGACGGTGGAGGATGACCGCTGGCTGTCGGGAGATGTGGGACTCTGGGTCAGCAGCTTCGGGGGCGAGGCAGCGGCTGAGTACTCCGTGGCTCGTCTCTGGGCCCTGAGCCCCGGCACAGCCGCGCCCGGGCTGCCTTCAGACTAGGTCGTTCGTCAGCTGCTCCACGGCCTTCGCCAGGGGGGCATCGGGCTTGTGCCGGGCGAGCGGCTTCCCTTGGGCCAGGGCCTTCGCCTGATCCGGATCGAAGGGCACGTTGCCCGCCAGGGGCCGCTTCAAGACTCGCTCAATGGCGTCCGGCGAGGTCCGTTGCGTTGGGGAGACCTGGTTGAGGATCACGGGGAAAGTCTTTGAACGCTCCCCCAGGGCGCGAAAGGTCCCAAACGTGGTCTGAATGGCGGCGGGATCGGGGGTGACGATCAGCCAGGTGTCGCTGCTCGCGTCCAAGACCGTCGCCGTCGCCTCGTTCAACGTGGACGGGGTGTCCACGATGAGCAGGTCGAAGCGCTCCTCCAGGATCTCCAGCAGCGCTTTCATGGTGGACCGCCCTAGAGCCCGCTCTACCAGTGGAATCATGGGTGATGCCAGCAGATGGAGCTCCGACGAGATCTGGAGCAGGAGAGCGTCGACGGCCCGGGCGTCGATCGCATCTTCCTCCATCAAACTCGACCAGTCCGGGCGCGGCCGATGCCCGAAGTGGAGCGCCAGGTGCCCTGAGGAGGGGCAGAGATCCAGGAGACAGATCGCCTGGCTGCTTGCTCGGCTCAGCGTCGCGGCCACGCTGGCGGCCAGGGTCGTCACGCCAACGCCCCCCTTCAGGCTCGCTAGGGCGATGATGTTGGGCCGGGCCGAGGCTGAACGCTCCGCCAGCATCCCATCGATCTTCTTCATCAGATCCGCCATGGCAACCGGCTTCGCCATATGCTCATCGGCCCCGGCCTGCAGCGCTGCCTCGCGGTCCACCGGTTGTCCGCGCGCTGTGAGGACCAGGATGGGGATCGACGCTGTCTCCGGGGTCTCGCGCAGCTGGCGGCAGACGTCATACCCCGTCATCCCCGGCATCATCACGTCGACGATCGCCAGATCGGGCGGCTGCTCTTGCGCCTTCCGAACGCCGCTCTCGCCGTCGGCGCTGAGGATCGCCTCGTGACGGCCCCGGCGTTCCACCAGGAGCTTGATCATCTCCAACAGATCTAGATCGTCATCGATGATCAGTATCCTAGCCATTCCTGCCTTCCTCTCCTTGCCACAGGGCCTCTATGTGGCCCCTGTTGACCAGGATCACGCCGCCCGTGAACGTGATGTCAGGTCGAACGGAGAACTTCATCTCCGCATCCAGGATCGGCAGGAAACGATCCCCACTGGCCAGCATAGAACGCGGGTCGCGCTTCCCCGAGGATCGGAGATATCCCTGGATCTCGAATCCTGGAACGATAAGGTAGGTTCGCTGAATGTGAGCGCCAAGGTAACTGCCGTAGGTGTACTTTCGCGAGAGACCATCCTCTTCTCGCGAGACGACCACGGCGGTGATCTTCTCCTTGCGCAGGATCGACGTCGCGTGGCTGGCCACGATGTCGGCCGGATGCTCTATGTTAGAGATGTACGTGTCCTCCAATTGTATGAACGAGGAGGTCCGATCCTCGAGACGATCGGCCAGTTTGCGAGAGCTCACGTTCAGGCTTCCCGAGATACGATAGCTCTGCGTGAAGAAATCCGCTACCAGTTGTGCCTTACGCGTTCGATCTCGCAATGAGGTCCCCTTCTCCTGCCGTAGCCATTCACCTTGTGCTCCCGCACCGCCTGCTCCCAATGCTCCCTCCGGATTAGGTGGCCTCCCGCCCAGGCGGCCCTCCCGAAAACTGCGGGTGACTGCGTCGCCCCATGGTCAGTTTTCGCCAAAAGCTCGAGTCGCTCGGCGCATCTTTGGCTCACTGGGTGGTTGTTTTCCCAGCTTTCGGGAGG
>CAZEQC010000030.1:6446-7836 GCA_964514285.1 uncultured Anaerolineales bacterium
TTCGGGAGGCAGTGGCTCAGGAGGGTGCACCCTCGACGATCTGCACGCCGGCGCTGGCGCCGATCCGGTTTGCGCCGGCCTCGATCATCGCCATGGCCTCCTCGTAGCTGTGGATGCCGCCGGCCGCCTTCACGCCCAGATCCGGCGCAACGGTCTCCCGCATCAGACGGACGTCCTCCACCTTCGCTCCCGCGGCGGCGAAGCCGGTCGAGGTCTTCACGAAGTCGGCGCCAGCCTCCTGGGCGGTCTCACAGGCGAGGACCTTCTCCTCGTCGTCCAGAAGCGCGGTCTCGATGATCACTTTCAGCAGCGCCCCGCCCTCGTGGCAGGCCGTCGCCACAGCCGCGATGTCCTCCCGCACCAGGTCGCGCTCCCCCGCCTTCAGCGCCCCGATGGAGATGACCATATCGAGCTCGGTGGCACCGTCTCTCAAAGCCTGCTGGGCCTCACAAACTTTGGCCGTGGTCGTCGTGGCCCCCAGTGGAAAGCCGATGACGGTGCAGATCTCCACCTCTGTGTTCGCCAGCTTGGCGTTCGCCAACGGCACGTACGTCGGGTTGACGCAGACCGAGGCAAAACGGTAGCGCAGCGCTTCCTCACATAGGTGCTCGACCTCGGCCGGCGTCGCCTCCGGCTTAAGCATCGTGTGGTCGATCAGTCGGGCCAGGTCTTCGCCTTTCATAACTCCCTCCTCGTGCGCCTCTAGACGGCGTCTTCCATGCCAAACGGATCCTAATCCCAGGCTGGCCCCTTCTCACCCGCGGCGAGCCGGCTCCGGAAACGCGTGGTGGGCTATCAGCTGCCACGCCTCGGGAGGCCAGTAGCAGACCCACGCCTTCCCGATGATGTTCTCCCGCGGCAGGGTCCCCCACATGTGAGAATCGCTGGAGTTACCTCGATTGTCGCCCAGCACGAAGTACTCGTCGCTTCCCAGCTTCCACGAGCCCGAGTAGCTTCCCTGCTCGGCCACGTACGGCTCCTGAAGAGGCACCCCGTCCACCAGCACATCCCCTTGCTGAATCCTGATCTGCTCTCCCGGCAGCCCCACAATCCGCTTGATGTAATCGTCGGAACCGCCCCTGGGAGGGTGAAAGACCATGATGTCCCCCCGCTTCGGCGGTTGGATCCAATAGGCCAGCTTGCTTACGACCAGGTACTGTCCATCGTGCAGCGTCGGCTCCATGCTGGACCCGCGAACCTGAAATCGTCCCGTGAGCGTGTTCAGGACCAAGAAGATGATCAGGGTGAGTAGGGCTGTCTCCAGGATTTCCCGCAGCAGCGATGGTCCCCCGAAGGCCCGCGACAGCGACAGGGGCTGTGTGTCCGACGAGTCCAAGGCCTGGGCCCGTGCTGAGCTCGTGGAAGGCGCCTGCCCTGAGCCTGTCGAAGG
>CAZEQC010000030.1:7936-40004 GCA_964514285.1 uncultured Anaerolineales bacterium
GAAGGCGCCTGCCCTGAGCCTGTCGAAGGGGGAGGATAGGTCTCTGGCTCTGTCTGTAAGTCTCTTTCAGTCTTTGCCATAGTGAAGGGCATTATAGTATAGAGCAACGAACCGAACAAGCTGGCTCGATGCACGGTGGGTGCGGTGACGAGTTATCGTAGGCTCCGCGGAGGCAGCCGCTCGGATGAATTCGACGGCTGTCATCACGAAGCTGCTTCGGCGCCGCCACATCCGCCATCCGCTCGCAGCCCTCGTCTCCGAGGCAGGGCAATCGCGTGTGACGCTCGTAGCCCTCGTCCTCGAGGGCGAAGGTGGCAACGCGAGCCGAAGTGCGCCCTAACGCTGGCCTACGACCGACCCCGAGACGGGGTCTACGAGCATAGATGCTCACACGCGACTGCCCGGGACCCCAAGCGCGAAGCTCTTGTGCCTTCAATCTCCTGCGGTATAATAGCACGCGGACAGAGATCTTATGCACGAGCTATCGGTTACCGAGAGTCTACTGGAGATCGCCCTCCGCCATGCGGAGGAGGCTGACGCCGAGCGTGTCACTCGGTTGAACATCGTGATAGGGGAGCTCTCCTCCATCGTGGATGAATCGGTCCAGTTCTACTGGGATATCGTCAGCGAGGGGACGATCGCCGAGGGCGCTGAGCTCAACTTTGAGCGCGTGGAGGGAAACCTGCGCTGTCTGGCTTGTGGCCACACGTTCCCCCTCAACCACGAGTCGTTCGTCTGTCCTGCCTGTGGGGAGGAGCGAGTCGTCCCTGCGGGCGGCGACGACTTCCGCCTGGAAAGTATCGAGATCGAGTAACCTCTTACGCCCGTCTGTTCTGCTGCCACTTCGGTTCGGTCGAGTGTCCGCCAAGCTCGCTTACGCTCTTCTGTGCACGGGGGTATCCACCACCACTTTCGTGCCCTCGCCAGGCTCCGACTCAATGCGCAGGGTGCCGCCCAGGATCTGCGCTCGCTCGTGCATGCCGATCAGCCCCAGTTTGCCCGAAGCGACCAGGTCGACGAACTTGTTTGGGGCGTCAAACCCCAGCCCGTCATCCTCGAGGACCATCTGCACGCTGTCGTGATTGAAGGAGACCAGAACCTCTGCCCGCGAGGCCTCAGCGTGTCGCCTCACGTTGTTCAGCGACTCCTGAGCGATGCGGAACAGCACCAGCTCCTCCTCGGCAGAGAGCCGATAGGGGTCTCCAGAGACGCGAAGCTCCGTCTCCACGCCGGCGTCCTCCAGATTTCTCGTCAGGCCGCGGATCGCCGGCACGAAGCCCAGGTCATCGAGCACCGGTGGTCGGAGGTCCTGGCTGAAGCGACGCACGCTTTGCAGCGCGTGGGTCGTCAGCTCCCGCACCCCCTCCAGCCCTTTCGTGAAGGCGTCGTGAGGAAGCTCCGGTGAGGCCATCAAGGCGTCCAACCGGCGGGACAGGGCCACCAGGATCTGCGCCGTCTCATCGTGGGCTTCGCGCGCGATGCGCTTCCTCTCATCCTCCTGCGCCCGCGTGATCTGGCGAGCGTAGTAGCGCATGTTCTCGTAAAGACGCGCGTTGTCGATGGCGATGCCCGCCTCTCGGCCCACGCCGGCGACGGTCGAGACCTCTGTCGTGGAGAACCGCTTCGTCTCCCGCAGGCTGCCGACGGCCAGCGTGCCAAACGAGCGATTGCCGCTCACGATCGGCACGGCCACGACACTGACCAGGCCCGCGTCCAGGAAGGCCGGCACGGCGTTAGCGTAGCCCTGATAGTCCGAGATCGTGACCGGTTCCATCGCAGCCATAGCCTCTCCCGCCACGCCCTCCCCTTTCGAGACCGTCACGTTGGTCAGATCCTGCGGCAGGTTGTGTAGGTATGGATAGCTGAGCTGTTTGGTCGGGGGATCGAAGAGGGCGATGAAGCCGCAGTCGGCCTCGATCAGTTCCTCGGCGATCTGGAGCACCTTGGGCAAGATGCGGTCCAGCTCCAGCTCCGAGGTGATCTTCTCGGCCACCTCATTCAACCGCCGCTGGATGTGGAGCTGCCTCTCCACGTGGCGGTGCAGTTGGGCGTTTTCGACGCCCACGCCGATCTGTGTTCCGAAGGTGGTGATCAGCTGCAGATCCGCCGAAGGGAACTCACGTCGCTCCCGGGAGGCCAGGGCCATAACACCCTGGACCTTTTCCTTCGACGTCAGAGGGACGACGATCAGAGACTGCAGACCCTCTCGCTGGATGGTCGAGCCCTTCAGTTGCAGATCTTGAGAGACGTTCTCCAGGACCATCGGCTCGCCGGATTGAGCCACCCGCCCACACACACCCTCTCCCAGGCAGAAGCGGCTCAATGCCTGGACCGTCTCCTCGCCCAGGCCGCGCTGGGCGCGGAGCTGCAGCTCTCGCGTCTGTCGGTCAAGGGAGCACATCCATCCTACCTCTAGGTCCGTCACCTCCACAGCCTTGTCCAGCGCCTCGTTCAGCACCTGCTCCAGCTCCAGCGACTTGGCCACGATGGAGCACATCGCGTTGAACGACCGCATGCGGGCCACAGCTTCCCGGCGGAGGGTCTTCTCCCTCTCCTCGGTCTCCACCATCCAGAGCACCAGGTAGCCAACTATGCCCGTCGCTATCGTCTCGATCATCGCGTCGATCGGGTGGTCGGACAGCCAGATCACCCGCGGCAGCATGATCAACACGGCGATGAAGAGGGCCACAACCCCCCCGGTCTGCCCGAAGGCAAAGGTGGCCGCCGCCACCGGGAGCACGAACAGGATCCGCTCGACGGCGTGCCGACTCAAGGAGATCCCCACGTTCGGCAACAGCGGTCGGATCTGAGGGGTCAGATAGTGGATCACCGTGATGCCGATCATCATAGCTACCAGGATCCAGAAGTAGCGCGTGGTCATCGTGCGTCTAAAACGTCGCATGCGGCTTAGAACCGTCTTCACGTCATAGCTTCCCTTGAGGTGTTAGCTCCCCCTCTGATCGCCATCCTGGCGTCACGAGACGTCGTCAAACGACAGCAAGCTCTTCCTCAACGCATACACCACAGCCTCCGTCCGCGAGCCAACGCCCAGCTTGTTAAAGATGTGGCTCAGATGAGCCTGGACTGTGCGATGGCTGATGGAGAGGCTGTCGGCGATCTCCCGATTCGTGATCCCCTTCCCGGCCAGCTGAAGCACCTCGGTCTCTCGTTCCGTGAGTTCCTCGAAGGGGGCCTCTTCCTTGCCTCCCTCGACTTGGAGGCTGAAACGGTTGACCACCTTCCGGGCGATGGCCGGATGGAGCATCGACTCGCCAGCCTGTACCGCCCGGATCGCCTCCACCAGCTCATCGGTGGAGACGTCCTTCAGCAGATAGCCGGCAGCTCCGGCCTCCAGCAGCGCAAACACGTATTCATCGTCGTCGTAGGCCGTCAAGACCAGAACCGCGGTACCGGGGCTGATCTCCTTGATCTGTTTGGTGGCCTCAATGCCGTTGAGCTTGGGCAACGCGATGTCCATGATGACGATATCAAGATCCTCCTCGCTGGCCAGTCGCACCGCCTCTTCGCCGTCGCCTGCCTCCGCCACCACCTCCATGTCCTCTTCTCGATCCAACATCTCCTTGGTCCCCTCGCGCACCAAGACGTGGTCCTCTGCCAGCATGATCTTGATCTTGCCCATGGCACCTCCAGCCAATGATGAGCTATGTTACGCTACTCCATTATATGGCATCCAAATAGAACGGCAAGCAGCTAGGTTGACAAATCGTCCGCATAGCGTTATCTTCTCTTTGAGATCCCATTGAGAGAGCTCGTCTCGACAGCTGACGTCCGTCAAGGGCGCACTGTCGGCTGTCGACAGCCGCTTCCGGCAGAGTGAGGAGTGATGCATGACACAAACTAAGAAATTGGCTGCCAAGGGTTATGACAGATCCATCAACATCGAGCGCTTGAGGGAGGGTGCCGTGGCGAATGAGGATCCGCGGCTATCCGTCCTCTTCGCTATCGCGGGCGTCTTCGCCACCGAGCAGAACCTGGACGCTATGCTCCAACGGTCTTTGACCAGCCTCGCCGAGACGCTGAATACCGTCGAGGCCGGGATCCTGCTTCTCTATGATCCCACCGACGAGCGGTTGACCCCCCGGGCGGCTCACGGCTATGACCTGTCTAAGCTGAAACAGGTTCGCCTCGCCGTCGGAGAGGCGACGTGTGGCAAGACCTTCGAGACGGGTCAGCCCCGCTTCTATCCCACCCCCGGAGACCTTGTTGAGTCGCGAAGGACCCTCACTGAGGAGCATGCGGCGGCTTTCCGGGAGGCTCTGATCCGTGATCATTCGCCCAAGAGCGCGGTCTGCATGCCGTTCTTCGCCGGAGACAAGGCGCAGGGTGTCATGATCCTGGAGAACATGCAGCGGCCCAACGCCTTCGTTCCGGACGACCTCCCCTTTCTCCGGGCGGTGGTCGATCTCGTCGCCTTGGCTGTCCACAACGCCCACCTCCGCTTCCAGCTGGAGGAGACCAGGGCTCTAGATGAGGCGAACCGTCTCAAGGGAGAGCTCCTTTCCGTTCTGGCGCACGAGATGCGCACGCCCCTGACCTCCATCAAAGGATACACCACGGCGCTTCTTATGCAGGAGGCTTCCTTCGACCCCGAGGCGCAGCGCGAGTTCCTAGAGATCATCGACGAGGAGTGCGATACGCTGGAGACGCTCGTCCACGACCTGCTGGAGTCCTCGGTGATCGACGCGGGCTTGCTGAAACTGGAGCCCCAGCCGGTCCTATTGCCCCGTCTGTCGCGAGAGGTCATCGACGAGATAGCGCATCGCACCGACGAGCACCGTTTCCTGGTCGATTTCCCGGAGGATCTCCCCATCTTGGATGCGGATCCCGATCGCCTCAAGCAGGTGCTGCGGAATCTTCTGGACAACGCCGTAAAATACTCCCCTGAAGGGGGGCTGGTCATCACCCGCGGTGAGCTCAGCGAGGCCGAGGTCACCATCAGCGTCGCCGATCAGGGCGTGGGTATCTCCCCAGAACACCTCAACTGCCTATTCGATAAGTTCTTTCGAGCTGAATCGGGTTTGGGGCACCACGTCGTTGGCTCGGGGCTGGGGTTGCCGATCGCTCAAACGATCGTCGAGGCCCATGGCGGTCGCATCTGGGCCGAGAGCAAAGTAGGGCAAGGAAGCACGTTCTACTTCACGCTTCCGCTCGATGACCGAGCCGAAGGGGCATCAGAGCAGAATAAGGCTTAGGAAAGACAGTCCACTATGAGTGACAAAATCTTGGTCGTCGACGACGAGCCGCGCGTCTTGCAGCTTGTCCGGAATGTGTTGGAGGCTGTCGGCTACGAGGTGGTCGCCGCTATGAATGGAGAGGCGGCCATCGAGGCAATGGCACTGGAGCAGCCGGCCCTCATCCTTTTGGACATTCGACTCTGCAGCGGGCTGGATGGGTATGAGGTGTGCAAGCATATCCGTGAATTCTCGGACGTGGGGGTGATCATGCTCACCGCCAAGGCCCGCCATGAGGATATCTTGGAAGGTTTTGATGCCGGAGCCGACGACTACCTGACGAAACCGTTCAACGCCAAGGAGCTCGTGGCTCGCGTGAAGGCCGTTTTGCGGCGCACGTGTCGCCCCGAGGAGGCTGGCGAGGCGACCTGCACGTGTGGTGAGTGGGAGATTGATTTCGCCCGGCGCACGGTAAAGGTCCGCGGCGAGCAGATCTCGCTCACGCCGACGGAGTACGGTCTGCTCCGCCAGCTGGCATTAAACCCCAACTGCGTGATGACGCACCGTGATCTGTTGACCAAGGTCTGGGGTCCGGAGTATCGGGATGACGTCGACTATCTGCGGGCCTACGTCCGCTACCTGCGGCGCAAACTGGAGGTAGATCCCTCTGATCCCGAGTATATTGTTACTGCTCAAGGTGTCGGCTATATGCTTACCTGTCCTGAGAAGAGTTGAAGCCGACCGCCGCTCAGTCGATAGCGTTGATCAAGACGGCCTCGCGGATCCGCGAGGCCGTCTTTTTCATGCGGTTTTCATAAAGCACCGAGTCCTTTTTATGACATTTTCACGGCCTCCATGGTAGACTGACAATCGAAAGTCAAACACGTGAGAGAAGGACTTTAGACGGACAATAGGAGGTCTGAAATGAGCGAGGTTACGACTGTTCAACGCACGAAGGAGATGGACATTGACGAGGCTGCCCCGTTCCGATGGCCCGATGCCACCAGCACGGCTGAGCTGGCCCTGGACGAGGGACTGGCCTTTTGCGCTCGCAAGGCGGGCCTGAAGGACGCTCGGGAGGTCATCGAGCGCTTGCGCCAAGGTGACGGCACGGTCCACCACTACTGCCGCTACGGTCTGGCTAAGAAGGTGGCGGAATCCATCGGCAGGTTGGACGACAACGTCAAGGCCGTCTACACCCTTGATTACGACGCCACGCCGGAGGATCGCTGCTTCAGCGGCGAGACAGAGACGTCTCCCATCCATCTGATCGTCTGGGCTGCCCGCAAGACAGATGCTCTGGATGCGCTTGTGAAAGCCCTGGATCGCGCCCTGGTCAAAGCCTATGTCGACTTGATCGACGCACCGGAACTTACGCACCTGTTGGATGTCCAGGTGATTGACGACACCGATGTCGAGGAGCGCAGAGGCTACGGAGCGTTGCTTTCGTCCATTCACAATCGGCCCATTCAAGTCTGGGAGCGATAGGAAACCACCGAGGACGGGAACGCTTAGACCAAGGAGGAATCTGTGGAAAGACGAATCGATGTGAAGACTTCTACCGCACAGCCGACCTTTGTGGTGCGCGATTCAGCTGAACATGACCTCTGGAGCACTGTCCTGAACCAGCTCGATGAGGTGGCTGAGCAACTCAGGCTAGATCCCGGCATCCACGCCATGCTCCGTCAGCCGGAGCGAGAACTGACGGTCTCCGTGCCGGTGGTGATGGATGACGACAGTATCGAGGTCTATACCGGCTATCGCATTCAGCATTCCAGCGCCCGCGGCCCGTGCAAGGGCGGCATCCGCTATCATCCGGACGTGAACCTCAACGAGGTCAGGGCTCTGGCTGCTCTGATGAGTTGGAAGTGTGCTGTGGTCAACATCCCCTACGGTGGCGCCAAGGGTGGTGTGCAGTGCAATCCGAGCGAGATGTCTCAAGACGAACTGTGTCGGATGACACGCCGGTTCACGGCCATGATCATGCCCATCATTGGCTCCAAGCGCGACATTCCTGCGCCCGACGTCAATACTAATCCGCAGACCATGGCCTGGATAACCGACACCGTCAGCATGCTGGAGCGCAAGACCGTCATCGACATCGTGACGGGCAAACCGATCCCATTGGGTGGATCCAAGGGACGCACCGAGGCCACCGGTCGCGGCGTGGCCCTCACCACCCGTGAGCTGCTGAAGCGCCGTGGGCAAGATCCTGCGGACACCACCGTGGCGGTGCAAGGCTACGGTAACGTTGGCTCTCACGCAGCGACCATTCTGGATCAGATGGGCTGCAAGATCGCGGCCGTGAGTGACGTCACTGGGGGGTTGTATAGGCCCCAGGGGTTGGACATCACCAGCATCAACAACCACGTGACCGAACACCCCAAGGGGTTGTTGGAAGGGTACCAGGCCCCCGGTGTGGAACGGATTGATAATGACGAGTTGCTGACCAGTGACGTGGATGTCCTGGTCCCAGCCGCGTTGGAGCACCAGATCCGGGTCGACAACGCCCCGGAGATCCGGGCGAAGATGATCGTTGAGGGCGCCAACGGACCAACAACCCGCGAGGCGGACGATAGTCTGAACGATCGTGGCGTTATCGTCGTACCCGATATCCTGGCCAATGCCGGCGGCGTGGTCGTCAGCTACTTCGAATGGGTGCAGGATCTGCAATGCTACTTCTGGGACGAGGCTGAGGTCAATTCGAACCTGGAGCGCATTATGGTGCGCAGCTTCGACGAGGTGTGGAGCTTCAGCCAGGAGAACGACATCCCTCTTCGTCTAGCTGCCTACATGCTGGCAGTCGATCGGGTCGCAGGCGCCGTCCAATCTCGGGGAGTGTTCCCGTAGGTTCTCCCGGGTCGTCCATCAAGAGCGACATGAGCATCTAGCTCATGTCGTTCCTTTCCCCTCCTCTAACTGTTCACCTGTTGCTCCCAGCGGATGGCTCGAGACGAGCTCGGATGGCTCGAGACGAGCTTGGATGGCTCGGGACGAGCTACGCGGTCTTGGGCGTGAAATCGCCGGATCATAGGCGGTAGCCGCCGGGCGGGACGTCCCGCCCGGGCGGAAAGCCGCCTAATCCGGCTGGAGCATGAGGTCCACAAAGTGAATGGTTGCCCCCTCCTTACCCTGCCTCCCTAAGTCATCTGTGGCTCTATACTATCTGTCTCATTTGAGCAAGACACATCGTTGCTACTCCTGCCTCCCCAATTGCGCTTCATTGGACGATCTGTGGCAACTATGGTAGAATATCGCAAGTATATCTGAAGTACATAAGGCGGGCTGCCACCACTGGCGGCGGTCACCGATCGTGGCCCTGTCGGGAAAACCTAGCATCTCCGTCCTCTGAATTGCTCCGACCCACGTGCTCTGGGGATGCCCACGAGGTGGCAGGCGGATAGGTCCTTACTGGGCTCTTCAACAAAGCAGTACAGATAGAAAGAGGTAAATACACATCGTGCCAAAGCGAGTGTCTGTCGTTGAGAACATCCTCAGTGCCAACGACCGGTTGGCGGCGAGCAACCGGGAGCGACTGGACGCAGCCGGTGTCTTCGCCATCAACTTGATGGCTTCTCCTGGTGCTGGCAAGACCAGCCTGATCACCCGGACGGTCGAGGCGCTGCGGGACGATATCTCTATCGGAGCGGTGGACGGTGACATCTCTACGACACTGGACGCCGACCGTATCGCTGAATCGGGCATCCCGGCTGTGCAGATCAACACCGGGGGGGCATGCCATCTGGATGCCGTCATGTTCCAGGAGGCCTTGCCCCAGCTTCCCCTGGAGGATCTCGATCTGCTGATTGTCGAGAACGTTGGCAATCTGGTCTGTCCGGCCAGCTTCGACCTTGGCGTACATCGCAACATTCTCGTCGCCAGCGTGCCCGAGGGTGATGACAAGCCCTACAAGTACCCGGTGATGTACCGCGGCGTCGACGTGGTCCTCCTGAACAAGATCGACGTTATGGACGCCTTCGAGTTCGACGTCGACTATTTCCGTCAGGGGGTCGAAGCCCTCAATCCGGGCTTGACCTTCCTTCCTCTCTCCTGCAAGACGGGCGAGGGTCTCGATGCCTGGCTGGACTGGCTGCGAGAGGAGACGGCCTAGTATGTGCCTGGGTATTCCTGGACGGATCGTTGAGACGCAAGGGGGCGAGCTGATGCGCATGGGCAAGGTCGACTTCGGAGGCATCGTCAGAGAGGTCTCTCTGGCCTATGTCCCTGAAGCCGATGTTGGTGACTTCGTCATCGTCCATGCCGGCTTCGCCATCAGCCAGGTCGACGAGGCGGAGGCTCAAGAGACCTTGGATCTGTTGGTGGAGAGCGGGATCCTGGACGAGGAGTTGAGGCCCGCCTAGTGAGGAGAGAGCGCCCCCTCGGGCTGCCCGGCGTCAGCGTGGCCCTCTGTGTACCAAATAGGGTAACAGATCTCGGGGTCATGTTGGGATGACCCTCCGTTGATCTTCGCGCCTCTCGATGCTATACTGCCCCTGGGAGATTGCTGCCAAGACGGCTGTGTCACACAATCGGGTACGGTAAAGGGGTCCTCGACTCCGAGGCTCTCGGCAACGAGACCCTCGGCAACGAGGCCCTCTTGGGATGCTTGACGGGTCTATGAAGCTACAGACGAAGTTCAATCTTGGCATCATCGTCGTCTTCTTGGTGCTCGCGGTCAGCATCGGGATCCTCAGCATCCGCTATGTGAACGCCAACACGATCCGAGAGGCCAAGAACCGCGTCAGTATCTACACACGGGCCGCTTGGGAGATCCACAACGGCAAGATTGCCCGCATCCAGGCCGCCACTGAGGTGTTGGCGCGAACACAGGTCGTGGAAGGCCTTTTGGATCATCAACTGGACGTTCAAGAAGATGAGCAGCAGCTCAGGGAGGCGCGGGAGGAGCTCGAGCGCATCCGTCAGGAGCAGGAGATGGACGTCCTCAATCTCCTCGCTCCCGATGGAACGGTGATTCTCAGAACGCGCTACCCCTACAATACGGGGGACAATCTGGCCAACGACCCCATCGTTCAGCAGGTCATAGCGGAGGAGCAGCCCAGATCTGGCAACATCATCCTCCCGCAGCAGCGTCTGGATAGAGCGGGTGAGGGCCTTGTCCAGCGCACCCTGGCTATCGGGCAAGAGCCGCGAGGGATGCTTGCAGGCGCCGCGGTGCCGGTGATACGGGACGGTCAGATGATCGGCATTCTCGAGATGGGGACCTTGCTGAACGGCGCGGTGGAGGAAGTTGACCGCATCCGAGATGCCGTCTTCGAGAACGAGACCTATGGGGGTAAGCCCGTGGGCACGGCCACCATCTTTATGGGCGACCTCCGAATCTCCACCAACGTACTCGATAACCAGGGACGTCGCGCCGTCGGCACCCGGGTTTCGAGGGAGGTTGCCGAGCAGGTTCTCGAGGAGGGGGAGCCCTGGACCGGGCGGGCTTACGTGGTGGATACCTGGTATCTCTCACAGTATGATCCCATCCGGAATCCCAACGGCGAGATCATTGGGATGCTCTACGTCGGCGAGCTGGAGGAGAAGTACCTCGATCTTCGTCGGCGCGCCGTGATTGTGTTCCTCGCGGTTGTTTTCGCCGGTATGCTCGTGGCGTTCTTGACCTTCTACTTCCTCACCCGCGGGGTCGTCAAACCGGTGGCGGAGCTCTCTCTCGCGACCCAACAGCTCTCCGGCGGCGAGCTGACCTACCGCGTCGACATCGATCGGGAGGACGAGCTCGGCAACCTGGCCACATCGTTCAACGCGATGGCGGAACGGTTGGAGAAGCAGCGGCGTGAGATTGAGCAGAGCCAGCATCGACTCCAGGAGCTTAACCAAGAGCTCCGGACCACCAATCGGAACTACATGGAGATGCTTGGTTTCGTCTCCCACGAGTTGAAGAACCCGTTGTCGTCTGCTATGATGAGCCTTCATACGGTGAAGGACGGCTACCTTGGGGAGCTCACCGAGGCGCAGGAGAAGAGCTTGGGCTCTGTGGCTCGCAGCCTGGAGTACTTCCAGGAGATGATCAAGAACTACCTGGACCTCTCCCGTTTGGAGAAAGGCGAGCTTGAGGTCCATGCCCAGAATGTCACCCTCCAGCCCCAGGTCATCCAACCCGTGCTGGAGAGCCTGAGCCAGAGCCTGGAGGCCAGGGGCATGCGCGTCGTGAACGAGGTGCCGGAGGATCTCGTAGTCTATGCCGACCCCAACTTGCTCAGAGTTGTCTATGACAACTTGCTCTCCAACGCCGTCAAGTACGGCCGGGAGGGCGGAAAGATCGAGTTAGATGCCCAGAAGAACCAAGAAAGGGCGATAACCCTTAGCGTGTTTAACGAAGGCCCGGGCATCCCGGCGGATAAGATGCCCCGCCTTTTCGAGAAGTTCAGCCGTTTGGATAGCCCAGAATACTCGAAGGAGAAGGGGACCGGCTTGGGCCTCTACATCTGCCGGGAGATCGTCGAGGAGCATGGCGGCGAGATATGGGCTGACTCGGAAGAGGGCGAGTGGGTCAGATTTAGTTTTACATTGTCTGATCAAGGAGGTTAAGCAATGTCTGACAAGAAAGGTACGATCGTAGTTATCGATGATGACGTCCAGCTCGTAGAATCCGTCACGACGCTCTTAGAGAGCGTCGGTTATGAGGTCTTCTCGGCCTATCGTGCTGAGAAGGGATTCGACTTGGCCAAGGAGAAGCAGCCAGACCTGATCCTGCTGGACGTCATGTTCGCCGGCCCCCCGGGGCCTGACGGCTTCGAAATCTCAAGGCGGATCAAGAAGGACGACGTGCTGCAGGACACACCGGTCGTGATGCTCTCCGGCGTCAAGAAGGTCTTGGAGTTGGGCTATGACGTCACCCCTGACGACGACTTCATGCCTGTCGAAGCTTTCATCGACAAACCCGTCAAGCCCGAGAAGCTGCTTGCCACGATTGACGAGGTTCTGGAAGCTAGCGAGTAGCGTAGCATCAGCTTTCAGGGGCAGCGGCCGCTGGCCGTTCTCGGCAAAGGAATCATAACGTTTCTGGTTTTGTGATGCAGTCGGAGGCACGAAGGCTTCCGGCAAATAGGGACAGAATAAGAACAGTAGAAGAACTATCGCGAGGAGACTGATATGAGTCTGAAGATTCTGGACAAGGAAGCAGTGGCCCCGCTGGTCGAGGCGCTGATGGCCGATTATAGAGTCGTCGGGCCCCAGGCGAAAGGTGCCAAATTCGTATTCGATCCGCTGACCGACCCGGCTGACCTGCGGCTCGATTACGATACCACCATCCTCCCGCCCAAGAAAGTGTTCCAGCCTCAGCACGAACGGTTGGCGACCTTCACCATGGGAGAGAGCCCGGGGGTGGAGACGGTCATCGAGGTAGAGCCGACGGTGCTGCTGGGTATGCATACTTGCGATCTGCACGCCCTCAACCTCCTGGACGAGGCCTTCACCGAGGACTACCCCGATGCTCACTATCTTTCGCGCAGGGAGCAGACCCTCATCGTCAGCATGGAATGCTTGGAACCCTGCGACGATGAGTCGTTCTGCAGGAGCATGGGCACCCTGACGGCGGACGATGGGTTCGACCTCCACCTGACCGATTTGGGTGAGGCGTTTGCCGTCCAAATCGGCACTGAGGCTGGCGAGCGGCTCTTGGCCGAGTACGCTGACGTGCAGGACGCCACAGAGGCCCAGGTGAATCAGAGGGACGACCGCCAGGCCTCCAAGATCAAGCACTTCGCTGACCGGCTCAACTTCGACGCCGATGAGCTCCCGTCGCTGCTGGGCGACGCCTACGATCACGACCACTGGGAGGAGCTGCAAGAGCGCTGCTTCGCCTGTGGCTCGTGCACCAACGTCTGCCCCACGTGTTACTGCTTCAACGTCGTCGACGAGGTCAACTTCGCGCTGACAGAGGGCGAGCGCATTCGACATTGGGATTCCTGCCAGCTGGATGAGTTTGCTCGGGTGGCCGGTGGTGAGAACTTCCGAGAGGATCGCGGCGCCCGCCAGCGACATCGGTTCATGCGAAAAGGTAAGTATCTCTATGAGAGGTTTGGTGCGCTAGGTTGTGTGGGGTGCGGTCGCTGCATTCGCACCTGCCCCGCCAGCATCAGCATTCTCAAGGGATTCAACACGATTCACGCATCACTGCGCTAGGAGGTAACGGATAATGGCGACATCCATTTACAGACCAGAGATGGCTCGTCTGGCCGACGTGGAACAGATGACCCAGCTGGAGAAGCTTTTCCACATCGAACTACCCGAGGGCCAAGACCTGGGCCATGATCCAGGACAGTTCGTGATGCTCTCTATCCTGGGCGTGGGCGAGGCCCCTATCTCCATCACCTCATCGCCCAGCCGCTCCAATGGAGACTTTCAGCTCTGTGTGCGTGAGGTAGGCAACGTCACCGGCGCCCTTCACGCCATGAAGCCGGGCGGCAAGGTCGGCATTCGTGGGCCCTTCGGCACCGGGTTCCCCATCGACGAGATGCGCGGCAAGGACGTCCTCTTCGCTCCCGGCGGCCTCGGGCTGGCGCCGCTCCGGTCGCTCATCAACCAGGTACTCGACGAGCGCGACGACTTCGGACGCGTCATCGTCCTCTACGGCGCCAAGCGCCGCAGCGAGCTTCTCTTCCGCGACGAGCTGGACGAGTGGGTCCAGCGGGACGACATCGAGTGCCTCTTGACCGTCGACTGCGAGGATGAGGGCGACGAATGGCAGCCGGAACAGCGTCTGGAGTGCAACATCGGCGTCATCACCACGCTCTTCCCCCACATAGAGGTCGACGCGGAGAACACTATGGCCATCACCTGCGGCCCGCCCATCATGTACCGCTTCGTCCTGATGGAGATGCTGGACAAAGGTATTCCGGAGTCGAACATCTACTTATCGCTGGAGCGCCGGATGAAGTGTGGCGTGGGTAAGTGCGGCCACTGTCAGATCAACAGCCTTTATTGCTGTCAGGACGGCCCGGTCTTCAACTATGCCAACATCAAGGGCTTTGAGGAGGCACTGTAATGAGTGACACAAATGGAAAGCCCAAAGTAGCTTTCTTCGATTTTGCCAGCTGTGAGGGGTGTCAGTTGACCGTCGTCGACTCCCTCCAGACCCACCTGGACCTCCTGGACGCTGTCGAGATCGTGAATTTCCGGGAGGGCATGACCGAGAAGGGGCAGGACTATCAGATCGCCTTCGTTGAAGGCTCCTGCACCCGTGAGTCCGATGAGGAGCGCCTGTTCAAGATTCGCGATCAGGCCGACGTTGTCGTCGCCCTGGGGGCCTGTGCCCACACCGGCTGCATCAACGCCCTCAAGAACATTCAACCGTCGCTGGATGACGTCCGTCAGTACGTCTACGGCGACAAGGCGGATTGGTATGAGACCTATCCCGCCCGGCCCATTAGCGCCGTCATCGACATCGATGCCTTCATCCCGGGCTGCCCTATCGACCGCGAGGAGTTCGCCAAGGTCGTCAAGAACATGCTGCTGGGCAAGCATCCGGGCATTCCCGACTATCCTGTCTGCGTTGAGTGCAAGCTGAAGGAGAACGAGTGCTTGCTGCTCGCGGGGAAACCGTGTCTGGGGCCCATCACGCGGGCCGGATGTGATGCCGTCTGCCCCACCTACGGGGATGGCTGCGAGGGCTGCCGTGGCCTCATTCCCGAGCCGAATGAGAACGCGATGAAGGACGTGTTGGACGAAGCCGGTCTCACGGTGAAGGAGATCATGTCCCGCATAACCATGTTCAACGCGTACTACCAGGAAGGGCCAGGGTCGGCGCAGTCACCCGTGGCCGAATAGGAGGCACTATGAGTACTTTGAATGTTAACGTTCATCACGTGACACGAGTCGAGGGACACGGCAACATCGTCGTCGACGCCGAGAATGGCGATATCAAGGAGTGTCGCTTCGAGGTTGTCGAGGCCCCTCGTTTCTTTGAGGCCTTTGTGCGCGATCGTCCTTACACCGAGCTCAACCACATCACCTCGCGCATCTGTGGCATCTGCGCCGTCGGTCATTCGACCGCTAGCGCTATGGCAACCGAGAAGGCCCTGGGTGTGGAGCTCACGGAGCAGGCACAGCTGCTTCGCAAGCTCAACTTCCACGGCGAGATCATCGATAGCCACGTCCTCCACACCTACTATCTGGTGGCCCCCGACTTCTTCGGCGCTGGCTCCGTCTTTCCGCTGATCGAAACCAACCGCCCGGTCGTGGAGCGCGCCTTGCGCATCAAGAAGCTCTCCGGCGACCTCTGCGCTATGATCGGCGGTCGACACACCCATCCCTGTGCCCTGGTGGTCGGTGGCTTCAGCCACACGCCCACCGAGGACGAGCTGCGCGCCATGCGCCAGCGGTTGGTGGCCTCGCGCGAGGACATGGATGCCTCCGTCGAGCTCTTCGCCTCGTTGGATTGGCCCCAGTTCGAGCGGGAGACCGAGTACGTCTCCCTGACGAAGGACGACGAATACGCCTTCGTCGGCGGCCGGATCAAAACCAGCGATGGCTTCGAGTACCCCGTCGAGGCGTACAAGTCGGTCACCAACGAGGAGATGGTTCCCTTCTCCACGGCCAAGTGGACCCATCACAACCGCGAGTCCTACATGGTCGGCGCGCTGGCCCGCTTCAACAACAACTTCGATCAGCTCCATCCCAAGGCCAAGGACGCTGCGGCCACGTTCGGCATGGAGCCGATGGTCACCAACCCCTTCCTGAACACCGCCGCTCAGGTGGTGGAGATGGTGCACTGCGTCGAGGACGGTATCGAGATCATCGATGAGCTTCTGGAGCGAGGTGTCGAGCCGGAGGACCCGGTGGCTGCCGACGTCAAGGCTGGTGAGGGTGTTGGCTCCTGTGACGTGCCGCGCGGTATCCTCTTCCACCACTACGCCTACGATGAGGAGGGCTACTGCCAGGACGCCAACTGCATCATCCCCACCAACCAGAACCTGGCTAACCTGAACCACGATATGCAGGAGCTCCTCCCGCAGATCATCGACAAACCGCAGGACGAGGTTCGCCTCACGCTGGAGATGCTGGTGCGGGCTTATGACCCCTGCATCTCCTGCTCGGCCCACGTCCTGACGGTGGAGTTCTTGTGAGCCAACGGGTCGACCCAGACATGCAGCAGGTCGTGAATTGTGAGGCAGAGGCCTCGCAATTCACTGTTCTCATCTTGGGCTTGGGCAACCCGCTGCGCGGCGACGACGGCATCGGCCCGCGGGTCATCCAGGAGCTGGAGGCCCGGGAACTGCCGGCGGGTGTCACGGCCCTGGATGGGGGGACCGGAGGGCTGGACATCTTGCCGGTCATTGAGGACTGGGACAACGTCGTGGTTGTGGACGCCGCTGACGTCGACGCGGGCCGAGAGCGGCTCGTCCCTGGGGAGTTTGTCCGCTTCATCCCGGATCAAGTGCGGTTGCACGAGTCGCCGCACGATTTTTCCCTCCATCACGCCGGGCTGGCGGAGGCCTTGGCGCTGGCTCGCGCGCTAGATCGCAAGCTTCCCTCCATGGTCGTGTTCGGCGTACAGCCTGAGGCCATCGGCTGGGGGGAGGGCTTGAGCCCGAGGGTCGAGGCTCAGCTCCCGGCCCTGGTCGACGCCGTCCTGGAGGAGGCAGCGCAGCGAATCGACCGCGCAAGGCAATGAGCGGCTCACGCCCGTGTCGTTCTTATACAGGATCGTTCGGTCTGTCGTGACGGCCTCGCCGGCCCTTCTGCTGGCAGTTGAGGCCGCTACCATAGACAAAGTACTAGATGCAGTATCCAAGATAGGAGAAGCGCACGGATGACAGATAACGGCTCAGCGGGTCACGAGGTTGACCTCTCCTTGTTGGACCCCATCTTTGAGAACTATCAGGATCAACCGGGGAAACTGATCCCCATTCTGCAGAAGACCCAGGCGACGTACGGCTGGTTGCCAGACGAGGCCCTGCAGGAGATCGCCCACCGGCTCAACACAGCCTTGAGCAAGGTCTACGGTGTGGCCACGTTCTACTCGCAGTTCTATCTGGAACCGCGGGGAGAACACGAGCTCTATCTCTGCGACGGGACCGCCTGCCACGTCAAGGGCACGCCCAGACTGGTGAAGGCCATCAAGGATGCGTTTGGCATCGACCCCGGTGATACCACCGAGGACGGCCAGCTGACCATGGAGCTCGTCTACTGCGTCGGCTCCTGTGCCCTGGCGCCCGTTGCCGTTATGGACGGAGAGGTCATGGGGCGCATGGAGCCGGACAAGCTGGTGCGCCGGGTCAAGAAGAGACTGGCGGCCCAAGAGAAGCCCCAGGTCGACGCCGTCGCCGAGGCGGGGGCCTAGGGCTTTTCAACGAAGCTATGCTTAAGAGAGGAGTATCGAATGGCATCACGTGAGAAGACCAAGCTAGATGCCCGAATAGCGCAAGCCGAGGAACGTTGGCAGGAGAAGCAGCAGGCCGACCTCTTCGTCACCGTCGGTATGGCCACCTGTGGCCTGGCCGCCGGCGCCGAGGAGACGATGGTCACCATCAAGGAGGAGGTGGAGAAGCGTGGCCTGGACGCTGTGATCTCCCCCGTCGGCTGTGTCGGGATGTGTTCCTACGAGCCGATGATTGAGCTTCAGGTCCCAGGACGCCCGCGATTGAACTACGGCGACGCCACAGCGAAGCACGTCCCCGAGATCTTCGCGGCCTATCTCGACGGCGCTCCCCTGGAGAACAGCCAGATCGTCGGCCAGGTCGAACCGACGACTCGACGAAGAAATGGGCATATGCTCCGCTCGCTCAGCTTCGTCAACCCGGAGGATGGGGAGAGGACCTCGTTCCACGAGAAGCAGCTCCGCATCGTGCTCAGCAACTGTGGCCTCATCAACCCCGAGTCCATCGATGACTACTTGGCCCTCGATGGTTACCAGGCGCTGCAGATGGTCCTGGAGGGGATGACGCCCGAGGACGTCATCCAGGAGGTGCTCGATTCCAAGCTCCGCGGCCGCGGCGGCGCCGGATTCCCGACTGGACTCAAATGGAGGTTCGCCCGGCAGACGCAGAACTGGCCCAAGTACGTCATCTGCAATGCCGACGAGGGGGATCCAGGGGCATTCATGGATCGCTCGGTTCTGGAGGGCGATCCCCATTCGGTCATCGAGGGGATGATTGTCGCCGCCTATGCGATTGGCGCTCAGCAGGGCTACATCTACTGTCGAGCTGAGTATCCGCTGGCTATCCGCCGTCTGAACATCGCTTTGGAGGATGCCCGCGACCTCGGCCTGCTGGGTGAAGATATCCTGGGGACCGGCTTCGACTTCGACATTATGGTGAAGGAGGGAGCCGGTGCCTTCGTCTGCGGAGAGGAGACCGCGTTGATGGCCTCCATTCAGGGCGAGCGCGGACAGCCATGGCCCCGACCGCCCTACCCGGCCGTCTCTGGCCTGTGGGGTCAGCCGAGCAATATCAACAACGTCAAGAGCTACGCCTACGTACCAAGGATCATCCGTATGGGTGCGGACTGGTTCAGCAGCGTGGGGACAGAGGGTAGCCCCGGCACCGCCGTCTTCGCGCTGACCGGCATGGTCAACCACACCGGTCTCATTGAGGTCCCTATGGGCATCACCCTTCGGGAGATCGTCTACGACGTCGGAGGCGGGATACAGGGAGGCGGCGCGTTCAAGGCTGTCCAGACTGGCGGCCCGCTCGGAGGTTGCCTACCCGCAGAGCATCTAGACACGCCGGTCGATTTCGATTCATTGACAGAAGCGGGATCCGTCATGGGCTCCGGAGGCATGATCGTTGCCGATGAGTGCACGTGCATGGTAGAGTTCGCCCGCTACTTCACGCAGTTCGTCTGTGACGAGAGCTGCGGCAAATGCCCGCCGTGCCGCATCGGCAGCACCCGTATGTTGGAGATACTGGAACGAATTATAGAGGGGAATGGTAAGCTCGAAGACCTGGATGAGATGAAGCGCATTGCCAGAGGGATGAAGCAGGGCGCCCTCTGCGCACTGGGCCAGCTTGCTCCAGACCCGGTCATGTCGACGCTGATGCATTTCGAGGATGAGTACCGGGCCCACATCGTCGATAAGACCTGTCCGGCCAAGACGTGTTTGAACCTATTGACCTACGGAATCGACGCTGAAGCATGCACTGGCTGTGGCATGTGCGCCCGCGAATGCCCGGTCGACGCCATCACCGGCGAGCGACGGGAGCCCCATAGGATCGATCAAGATCTCTGTATCCATTGCGGTACGTGCTACGAAGTTTGCAAGTTCGACGCGGTAACTGCCGAGTAGCAGGAGTCAAATAATGAGTGTAACGCTGACCATAAACGACAGACAAGTCACGGCTCCGGACGGGAGCACCATCCTTGAGGCTGCACGTTCCGTGGGCATAGAGATTCCCACGCTCTGTCATCACCCCGATCTCACCAACGTCGGGGCATGTCGAATGTGCATCGTCGAGGTCGAGGGCCTGAAAGGTCTCCAAACAGCTTGTACCACCCCGGTTGCGGACGACATGGTGGTCCGTACCAATACCGACGTTGTGCGAGAGACTCGAAAGTTCACGCTCGAGATGCTGCTCTCTGAGCACTGTGGAGACTGTTTCGGTCCTTGTGAGGTCACCTGCCCCGCCGGGTGCGATATTCCTGGGTTCATCAGCTCCATCGCCGAGAAGGACTACGAGGGGGCGATCCGCATCATCAAAGAGACCATTCCGCTTCCCCTCGCGCTTGGGACGGTCTGTCCCGCGCCGTGTGAGGATGAGTGCCGTCGTGGCGAGTTTGATGAGGCCACGTCGATCTGTGCCCTGAAACGCTTTGCTGCCGAGCAAGACCTGTTGAGCGAGAAGCCGTACGTGCCAGAAGTGGCGCCGGATTCGGGTTACGACGTAGCCATCGTGGGAGCGGGCCCTGGGGGCCTCTCGGCTGCCTACTACCTCCGTCAACAAGGTCACCAGGTGACCATCTATGAGGCTCACGAGAAACCTGGCGGCATGCTCCGCTATGGCATTCCCTCGTACCGCCTCCCCCATGAGGACCTGGATGCGGAGATACAGACCATCGTTGACATGGGGGTCGACATCCAATGCAACACAGCGTTGGGATGTGACGTCACCATGGATCAGCTGGAGGAGGCGTACGACGCTGTCTTCCTGGCTATCGGCGCCCAGCAGTCCCGAATGGTAGGTATCCCCGGGGAGGAGATCGACCGGGTTCAGGGCGGTGTGGAGTTCCTCAATGCTGTCGCTTGCGGGGAAGGTGTCGAAGTGGGCGACCGGGTCATCGTTGTCGGAGGTGGAAACACCGCTATTGATGCAGCGCGTACAGCGGTCCGCCTTGGTGCCGATGAGGTGGTCATCCTCTACCGACGCTCACGCGAGCAGATGCCCGCCCTTGATGTGGAGGTCGAAGCCGCCGCCGAGGAGGGGGTCGAGTTCCACTTCCTGGCTTCACCGGTCGGCTTCGAGGAGGCGGGTGACTACGTCGAAGTGACGAGCATCCGTATGGAGCTCGGGCCGCCCGACGAGAGCGGCAGGCGCCGCCCGGTCCCCATCGAGGATTCCGAGTTCACCATCGAGTGCGACACTGTGGTGATGGCCATCGGACAGGTTGTCGACCCGTCCTGCATCAGGACTTGTGACTTGGAGCTGACGAGCTGGCGTACCATTGAGGTCGACGAGCAGACGCTCCAATCTTCGGTGCCCTGGGTCTTCGCGGGCGGGGACAACGTCACCGGCGCGGACATCGCTGTGCGGGCCGTCGCAGCTGGACGGCGCGCAGCTGCCAGCATGGATCAGTACCTTCGGGGTGAGGAGGTCGTTGGACTGCCGGAGCGTTGGGGCGTGACGCGCGGCGACGAGACGCCGGAGTCCTTCTTTGAGGGTGTGGAGAAGGCGGAGCGCCAGGAGCAGATCGAGCTCGAGACGTCTCAGCGGCTTTGCACCTTCGAGCAGGTTGAATGCGGCTTCACCGAGGAGGCCGCTCTGGCGGAGGCGGCGCGTTGTCTGGTCTGTGCGTGTCAGGTTGAGGGCGCGTGCGAGCTGCAGCGCCTGGCCGCGGAGTACGGCTTGGAGGAGCCTACCTCGCGGGGCAAGGTCCAGCGCTACGAGATCGATTCCGATCCGAATCCGTTCATCCTTGTCGATCGGAACAAATGTATCCTCTGCGGTCGGTGCATTCGAGCATGCCAGGAGATCCAGAATCGTGACGTGTGGAGCTTCGCCAATCGTGGCTTCGAGACGAAGCTGATTGCTGGGGCTGATCAACTGATGCTGGACGCTGAGTGCGAGAGTTGTGGGCACTGCGTCGCCTATTGTCCCACCGGCGCTCTCTTCGACAAGATGAGCGTGGGGAAGAGCTGGGCTGGCGAGGTGCATAAGGTGCGCACCACCTGCGCCTACTGTGGCGTCGGCTGCACCTTCGACCTCAACGTGCGCCAAGGGGAGATCGTTCGCGTGACGGCCGCCGAGGACGCGCCGGTCAACGGCATGTCCCTCTGTGTGAAGGGCCGCTACGGCTACGACTACGTGCATCACCCCGATCGACTCGAGCGCCCCCTCGTGCGCGCCAGATGGCTTGAGGACGTCGAGGAGAAGGTCGAGAGTGGCGCATGGGCTATCTACGACGAAGGAGAGCCCGGCGCCGAGGCCGAGATCACCCTGACGCCCGATGCGTTCATCGAGACGGACTGGGACACGGCCCTGGATCTGACCGCTCGGAAATTCGCCGACGTCAAAGCGGAGAGCGGTGGTGACGCCTTCGCCATGTTGGCCTCCGCCAAGTGTACCAACGAGGAGAACTACCTCTTCAGCAAGTTTACGCGGCAGTTGATGATGACCAACACCATCGACCACTGCGCTCGCCTATGACACAGCGCTACCGTCGCCGGTCTGGTGACGAGTTTTGGCAGTGGCGCGATGACGAACTCCATTCGGGACATCACCGAGGAGAGCAACTGCATTTTCATTATCGGCAGCAACACCACCGAGCAGCACCCCGTCATCGGGGTCCGGATCCGGGCTGCGAAACGCCGGCGCGGAGCGAAGCTGATCGTGGCTGATCCAAGGCGCATCGACATCGCCGACTACGCTGATCTCTACCTCCAGCAAGAGCCGGGAACCGACATCGCCCTGCTCAACGGGCTGATGCACATCATCATCCGCGAGGGCTGGCACGACGAGGCCTTCATCGCCGAACGGACGGAGGGGTTCGAGGCCGTCAAGGAGACGGTCTCCACGTACACGCCCGAGAGGACGAGCGAGATCACCGGCGTGCCCGTCGAGGACATCGAGAAGGCGGCCCGCATGATGGCCGAGAATCGGCCGGGCGCCCTCCTCTACGCTATGGGCATCACCCAGCACACCGTTGGTGTCGGCAACGTGATGAGCTGCGCCAACCTCCAGATGGTGCTCGGCAACATGGGCCTGCCGGGCGGCGGCGTCAACCCGCTCCGCGGTCAGAACAATGTACAGGGAGCCTGCGACCTGGGCAGCCTGCCCAACGTCTATCCCGGCTACCAAGCCGTCACCGATGCTGCCATCCAGGAGAAGTTCGAGCAGGCATGGGGCGTCCCCCTGGCCAACGAGGTCGGGCTAACTGTCACGGAGATGCTCGATGCCGCCGACGAGGGAGAGGTGCGCTGTCTCTACGTGATTGGGGAGAACCCGATGACCAGCGACCCGGATCTCAACCACGTCCGGCATGCCCTGGAGACCACCGAGTTCCTGGTGCTTCAGGACCTCTTCCTCACCGAGACGGGGCAACTGGCCGACGTGATTCTCCCTGCTTGCAGTTTCGCCGAGAAGAACGGCACCTTCACCAACTCGGAGCGTCGTGTGCAGCGGGTGCGGAAGGCCATCGAGCCGATCGGCGAGTCGAAGGACGACATCTGGATCGTCTCCCAGCTGGCCCAGCGCCTCCTCGACCTCGGGGTGGTCAATCCCCTCGCGGAGGCGCGCTACGCCGGGTGGGACTACGCGTCGGCGGCCGACGTGATGGCCGAGATCAACGCCCTCACACCCATCTACGGTGGCATCACTTACGACCGTCTCAAAGACGGCGAGCAGCTGCAGTGGCCCGTTCCTACCGCGGACCATCCGGGCACACCGATCCTCCACGTCGGCACGTTCAGCCGCGGGGTCGGTCACTTCGAGCCGGTCGAACACGCCCCGCCGGACGAGCTGCCCGACGAGGAGTATCCGCTGATGCTCACCAACGGGCGGGTCCTCTACCACTGGCACGGTGGGGAGATGACGCGCCGCTCGCGCGGGCTGCGGGCTATGTATCCCGAGGCGGAGGTGCAGATCAGCCCCGCCGACGCTGAAGAGCGGGGGATTGGCGATGGCGAGATGATGACGGTCGCCTCGCGTCGCGGCGAGATCGTCGCCAAGGCGCAGGTCACTGATCGGGTGCCGCCGGGCCTGATCTTCGCCACCTTCCACTATCCCGATTCAGCCGTCAACTTCCTCACCAATCCGGCCCTCGATCCCACGGCCAAGATCCCGGAGTACAAGGTCTGCGCCGTGAAGGTCGAGGCGGCCAATGGCCGTGGCGAGGACTAGATAGGGAGGTAGACTCAGTCGACTTGGCAAAGATTGCTCCGAGGGGATCGCCAGATCCCCTCGGAGCAGCGCTGCTTCACCTGAGATTGCTCATCCCAACCTCCCGGCGGACCACGGTCCGGGGCGTTTAAGCTGCGTCCCCGGATCCGTCTGGAGGATGGGCCTCATGACGTGAAAGGACTACGAAAGGGGGATCAGATTATGGACGTCCACAAGATCTACCAGTACGCGCTCCAGCGCGAGCACGAGGGCAAGCGATTCTTCGAACAGAATGCGGAGCGCCTCCAGCATGCGGGCGTCGTCGGGGCCTTCCGGCGTCTGGCGCGCGAGGAACAGAAGCACATCGACTTCATTGAAGGTCTCCTCGATGCCTTGGACGAGGGTCGATCACGCGACGCCGCTGAGCTCAGCCCGGAGGAGGATGACTTCTTTTCAGAGCGCGCCGCGTCGGAGATGCTCGATCAGACGGTGGCCGAGTCTATGGTGCCCGATCTCTCAGTGCTTCGCATGGCCTACCTCATCGAGCGCGACTTTGTCGAGTTCTACCAGTCGGCGGCCGACCAGGCCGAGGGCGAGGCCCGGGAGGCTTTGGAGATGCTGGCCGCGTGGGAGCGCGGTCACGAGAGATTCTTCAAACAACTCCACGACCAGGCCTTCGAGGCGTACGCTCAGATGCCCTGGGGAGGCTAGCCCCCATTCCTTGATCTCTCAGCCGTCGTCCTCGGGGACGTTTCTCCCAGTTCGCAACCCCCGTCTCCAGGGGCGTTTGACCAAGAGGTTCACCATGCATCACCCATCCCGGCCTCCATCTTGCAGGCCGGGACGTTCTATGTGAGAATACGACTATGACGCTTGCGACGTTGGATCAGACAGAGAAGCGAGTCCTTATGTTCGGCGGCAAGGGCGGCGTGGGCAAGACCACCTCATCGGCCGCCACCGCCCTCCACTACGCCTTGAACGGGCGGCGCACCTTGATCATCACCAGCGACTACACGCCCTCCCTCTCCGACATCTTCGAGGCTCAGATCGGCCCCACCGAGCGGCCCGTGCCGGACATCGACGGCCTCTTCGCCTTGGAGATTGATCCCGACGAGGTCATGCGCCGTTGGAAGAAGACGTTCGGTCCCGAGGTCTATGAGGCCGCCTCTGCCCTGGTCGATATGCCCTACGACGACCTGGTCGACTACGTCGCCATGGCGCCCGGGATTCGAGAGGAGTTCATGCTCGACTACATCCTGGAGCGCATCCGGGAGGAGCGGTACGACGTGATCGTCTGGGACACCGCCCCGGCTGGCGACACCCTGCGCCTCCTCGACCTGCCCCGACGCTTCATTGAGCACCTGCGCACCGCCCCCCGGGTCTACATGGAGGTCCGAGATACCTTCAACCTCTCCAGGACCCCGTTCGTGGACCTCATCAAGAGCTGGAAGGCGTTGGCCCGGGAGGTGACCCAGTTCTTCAGCGACCCCGAAAACGTCGCCTTCGTCCTGGTCACCATACCAGAGGCCCTCGGCGTCTATCAGACGCGACGGGTCAAGAGCAACCTGGAGGAGCACGGGATCCACGTCCGCCACCTGGTGGTCAATCACGTGATCACTGACGCGACTTGTGATTTTCTCCGACGCCGCCAGGAGATGCAGCAGCCCTACATCGAGATGCTTGAGGACCAGTACGGTGACACCGTGGACATAGTCAAAGTGCCCCTCATGCCCTACGAGGTCAAGGGCGTCGATCGCCTGCGGGAGGTGGAGGAGCAGCTATTTCGGTAAACCCTTCACGTGAGAAGAAGATCCTCACGGTGCCTGGCACTTGTCGAAGACGTCTTCTCGGTGCCTGGCACCTCCTGTCAATGCACGCCAAGGGAAGCACTCGCGTCGGATCCGCAATCCAGCGGTCACCGCATTCCCCCCTGCTCCCCGTGGATTCGCAATCCACGGGCCGCCCCAGGCGGCAAGCTACGCTGGAGGAAAAAGACCGAGCGTTCTCCCGAAATGACTGACCATCCACATCCTGACGACCTGACCGGACTCGTGCTGGCCGGCGGCGCCAGCAAGCGCATGGGCCGGAACAAGGCCTTCCTGCAGCTCGGCGGTCGTCCCCTCATCCAGATCGTCGTCGAGCGGATGACGGAGGTCTGCCGGGAGGTCATCATCGTCGCCGACGACCCGGCGACCTACGCCGGCCTCGGCGTCCCCGTCGTGGTGGATCGCTTCCAGGGCGTGGGCGTGCTGGGCGGCCTTCACGCCGGGCTGGCGGCGGCCTCCCACGACCTGACCCTGGCGGTCGGCTGCGACATGCCCTTTCTCAAGCCCCGGCTCCTGCGCGCCTTCGCCATCTGGGCCGAGGGATACGACGTCACCTTGCTGCGCCATGAGGGCTTCCTCGAACCGCTTCACGCCGCCTACCGCCGCACCTGCCTCTCCTCCATAGAGTCCGCCATCCGCGCTGGAGAGCGGCGCATCGTCTCCTTCTTCCCCCAGGTGCGTGTGCGCACCGTCACCGCAGAGGAGATAGTCCCCCTCGATCCTCACCTTCAATCCTTCCGCAACCTCAACACCCCCGAGGCCTGGCAGGCAGCCAAAGAGGCATGGCCAAACAGGTAGCTCCTCTGGGACGAACGCCCCTGGGGACGAGGGCTACGAGTAGAGGAGAGGATCGAGCCGACCAGGGCTTTCGCAGCGAAGAGCGCAACCCAGATAGGCTGAACCGCAACCTAGTTGTGGAAAAACTTCGAGAAAGGTATACTACCACACAGCTACCCTCGCAGCTCCCGTCGTGGCCCGCAGCGGCAGCCCTCCACGACAGACGTGGCAGACGCGGTAGCTCGGGCAGACTGAGACGACTTGAAGTGATGGAGGAAGCCTCATGGCCAGATCCTTACGCGTTCTCATCCTCGAGGACCAGGCGGACGACGCCGAGTTGCTCATCCGCGAGCTGCGCCAGCATGGGTTCGACCCAGATTGGAAGCGGGTGGCCACCAAAGATCAGGTCCTCGCGCACCTGCGACCCGACCTGGACGTGATACTGGCGGGCTACACCCTCCCCTCGCTCGATGCTGTAGAAGCGTTGCACCTCTTGCGTGAGAGGAAACTCGACGTCCCCTTCATCGTCGTCACCGAGGCGGTTGGTGAGGAGGCCGCCGCGGCCTGTCTGCGGCAGGGTGCCGATGACTATCTGCTCAAGGACCGTCTGGTCCGGCTGGGCCCCGCGGTCGAGCAGGCCATAGCGGCCAAGCGCCTCCGCGACCAGCGCCGGGCGGCCGAGCGCGAGACGCGGGTCTCCGCCCGGCAGTGGCAGGCGACCTTCGACGCCATCAGCGATCCCGTCTTCCTGCTCGACGCCGGTGGTCGGATCGCCCGTTGCAACCAGGCGGCGCTGACCTTTGCCGGCCAGCAGCTCGCCCCCCTCGTTGGCCGCTCCTGCTGCGAGGTTGTGCAGGGTGCCTCGGGGCCTACCCAGGACTGCCCCTACCGCCGTGCGCTGGAGACCCAGCGGAGGGAGGCCCGGGTCTGGCAGCGCGGTCACCGCTGGTTCCGGGCCGTCGTAGATCCCATGGTGGACGACGAGGACTACCTGGTGGGCTTCGTCTACGTGCTGGACGATATCACCGAGCGCAAACGGATGGAGGAGAGCCTGCGCCGGCGCAACCGTGAACTGAGCCTCCTCAACCAGGCGGGCCAGACCCTCAACGCCAGCCTCCAGCTGGAGGAGGTCCTCGGCACTGTGCTGGAGGAGGTGCGCGGCCTATTGGGCGTCGTCGGCTGTTCCGCCTGGCTGTGGGACCTCGAAGCTGGCGATCTCGTCTGTCGTCAGGCCACGGGCCCGCAGAGCGAGTTCACCCGCGGCTGGCGCTTGGCGCCCGGCGAGGGCTTGGTCGGCTGGGTGCTGGAGCACGGCGAGAGCCTCATCGTGCCCGATGCCCGGCGGGACACGCGCCACTTCAAAGGGGTGGACCAGGAGACCGGGCTGCCCATCCGGTCCCTCCTCGGCGTGCCGCTCCAGGTCGAGGATCGCGTCATCGGTGTCCTCGAGGCTGTCGACACCGCGCCCGGCCGCTTCGACCACCGGGACCTCCGCTTGTTGGAAGCTCTGGCCTCCTTCGCCGCCAACGCCATCCAGAATGCCCGCCTCTACGAGCAGGCGGAGCTGGAGATCGCCGAGCGCCACCGGGCCGAGCAGGCGTTGCGGAAGAGTGAGGAACGCTTCCGGACGGTGGTTGGGACCATCAACGAGGGCCTGATGATTATGGACGAGGCGGGTCACTTCACCTACGTCAATCAGAGGGCCTGCGAGATGCTGGGGTACACTCGGGACGAGTTGCTGGGGACCCACCACCTCGACGTCGTTGCCGAGGAACATAGACAGCGGCACGCCCAGCGGTTCGTCGAGCGGAAGCGAGGCGAACCGGAGGTCTACGAAACCCTCCTCCGGCGCAAGGATGGTGAGAGCATACCCGTCATTCTTGCCGGATCCCCACTCACAGACCAAGAAGGCGTCTTTAGAGGCACCGTTGGCACCTTCACCGACATCACGGAGCGCAAGCAGGCCGAGGAGGCGCTCCAGGAGAGCGAGAGGCGGTTCCGCCTTCTCTTCGAGGAGGCCCCCCTGGCCTATCAGTCCCTCGACGAGGATGGTCAGCTCCTGGAGGTGAACCAGGCCTGGCTCGATCTGCTGGGATACGATCGGAAGGACGTCATCGGACGGTGGTTTGGAGAGTTCATCGTATCGGAGCAGCGCGAGCGCTTCAAGGCCTCCTTTAGCCGTTTCAAGGCAGCAGGTGAGGTGCACGACGTGGAGTACAGCCTCTTTCGCCAGGACGGTTCGTCCGTCATCGTCGTGCTGGACGGAACCATCGGCCATGATGAGCAGGGAAACTTCCGGCAGACCCACTGCACGATGCGGGACGTCACGGCGTGGAAACACGCCCAGCAGGCGCTCCAGGAGAGCGAGGAGCGCTTTCGCTCCCTCGTGGAATCGTCCTCCGATCACATTTTCATGCTGGAGCCCGACGGCACCTACCTGACCAGCAACCGTCGCTTGAGCCACTTCGGGCTTGAGGGCGATGGCTCGTTGGTGGGCCGTCATCTTTGCGACGCCCATCCGCCCGACGTGGCCAAGTTCTACCAGCAGAAGCTCGAGCAGGTGCTCGCCACCGGGGAGTCCGTCAGCTTTGAGCATCCGATGCTCGATGCTGACGGCGCGCATCATCACCACGTCGATACGCTCTACCCTGTCCGCCGCCACGGGGATATCTGGGCCGTGGGGGGCATCTGCCGTGACATCACCGAGAGGCGAAGGGCTCAGGAGCAGCTTCGCCGTCGCGCTGACCAGCTGAGAGCCATCAACGAGCTCGCCGTCGACCTGGCCTCCTCCGGATCGGTGCGCGAATGCTTCCACCTCATCGCGGACAAGCTGAAGGCCATCACCGGCACCCTGGCCGTCAGCGTGTCGACCTACGATGCTCTTGAGCAGCAGTTGGAGGTCGAGCACGTCGCCGCTGAGGGATGGCTCGTCTCCCGGGTCAATAAGCTGCTGGAGCGGAGAATCGTCGGCTGGCGCATGCCGGTGAGCGAGGAGACCCGAGCTCGCATGCTGGACGAGGTCGTCACCACTGCCCCCGATCTCTCCGAGACTACCTTTGGCACCGTCTCCAAACCGGTGGCCAGCACGATCCAGCGGGCTCTGGGCATCGATCGCTTCGTCGGCCTGGCCCTCGTCGATGGCGATGACCTGCTCGGGACATCGGTCCTCGTCTTTCCCCCGGAGCAGCCCGCCCCCTCCGAAGAAGTACTCAAGCTCTTCGCCCGGGTCGCTGCGGCGTCCCTCCGGCAGCAGCAGGCCGAGGAGGCCCTCCATCGGGTCACCGAGGAGCGTCGGGTAGTCCTCGATCTCGTGCCTGTGGGCATCAGCATCACCGACGAGCAGGGCCAGATCATCGAGTCCAACCAGATGTCCGAGGAGATCCTTGGCGTCCCGTTGGCGGACCACAAAGGGCGCCGCTATGACGGGGAGGAGTGGCCTATCGTCCGCCCTGACGGCACGCCTATGCCGTCGGAGGCGTACGCCAGCTTCCGGGCGCTGGAGGATCAGCGCACCGTGCGCAACAAAGAGATGGGCATCGTCCGGCCCGACGGCGACGTCACCTGGATCAGCGTCTCCGCTGCCCCCCTCCCCCTGGAGGGCTACGGCGTCGCTATCGCCTACGCGGACGTCACCGAGCGTAAGCACGCCGAGGAGCGCCTCCAAGAGAGCGAGGCGTTCCTCCGTCAGGTCATCGACACCTCTCCCAACTGCATCTTCGTCAAGGACTGGGACGGGACTTACATCCTCGTCAATCGGGCCATCGCGGATCTCTACGACACCACCAAGGAGGAGATGCTGGGCAAGACCGATCGCGAGCTCGTCGGCTTGGACCGGCTCAGCCCCGACGAGGCGGAGCGCTTCCTAGCCGATGACCGCCAGGTCATGCGCGAGGGGGAGCGTAAGGTCATTCCCGAGGAGTCCTTCACCCTGGCCGATGGCACCACCCGGTGGTTCCAGACCATCAAGGGCCCTCTGACCACCAGCCTGGCCCCTCGCTGCATGCTCGGGGTCGCCGTCGACATCACGAAACGGAAACGGGCGGAGGAGGCGCTGAGGGAGCGCATCACCGAGCTGCAACTGCTCAGCCAGGTCGAGAGCCAGGTGGCGGCCGAGCTAGATCTGGATGCCCTCTTGGAGAGGGCCGTCCGCCTGGTGCAGGAGGCTTTTGGCTACTACCAGGTCGCTATCATGACGGTGGATCAAGATCGGGATGAACTGATTGTCAGTGCCATGACGGGTGGATTTGCCGACCTCATTCCCGATGACTACCGCCAGGGCCTCGATGAAGGGCTCATCGGCTGGGCGGCCCGGCACCGTGAGGCCCTCTTGGTCAACGACGTCGAATCCGATCCCCGCTATGTCAATCACTACCCCGACCAGGTTAGGACTCAGTCGGAGCTGAGCATCCCCATCCTCGTAGGCGGTCAGGTCGCTGGTGTGCTCGATCTCCAGAGCAAGCATCGAGACGCCTTCGACGAGAACGACCTGCTCGTCATCGGCACCCTGGCCGACCAGATCGCCGTCGCCATGGAGAACGCCCGCCTCTACGAGAAGGAGCGCGCCGCCCAGGATTGCCTCCGGGAGCTGGCCGACTATTTGCAGGAGGCTCAGGAGACGGAGCGAACCCGCATCGCTCGGGAGATCCACGACGAGTTCGGCCAGATGATGACTGTGCTGAAGATGGATCTGGCCTGGTTGAGGAAACGGTTCCCAGAGAACGAGCCGCCTCTCCGGCGCAAGGTCGACGCTATGTCGGATCTGGTGGACCGCTCCCTGGAGATCGTGCGGCGTCTCTCCAGCGAGCTCCGTCCTGGTATCCTGGACGATCTGGGGCTGGCGGCGGCCATCGAATGGCAGGCCGAAGCCTTCTCCGATCGCAGCCGCATCGCCTGTCAGCTCGACCTCGACGAGACGGCGGATCGCCTCAATTGCGACCTCTCCACCGCCCTCTTCCGCATCTTCCAGGAGGCCCTCACCAACGTCGCCCGGCACGCCCAGGCGACGGAGGTGCACGTCGAGCTGCGGGTCGATCCGGAGGAAGTGACACTGATCGTGGAGGACGATGGACGCGGCATCGCCCCCGACGAAATCTCCGGATCCTCGTCGCTTGGCCTGCTCGGCATGCGGGAGCGCGCCCGCGCCCTTGGTGGCGAGATCATCGTCGCGGGCGTGCCCGATCAAGGCACCACAGTCACAGCCCGCATCCCCAATCACGAATGAAACGAATAGCACGAATGCCACGATAGCGAGCGCCGATGACCGCCACCGATGGTGGTCGAAACACGAAGAGCACGGATACAGCGAGGGAAGGAGCCCTTGAGTGCTCAGATCATCTACCGAGGACTATCCTACCGCATCATGCAGGCCGCGTTCGAGGTGCACAACGTCCTGGGCCCTGGATTCGCCGAGAGACTATACGAGGAAGCCCTGAGCTATGATCTCGAGAGGCACACCATCCCCTTCGAGCGCCAGAAAGCGGTGAACGTGCGCTACAAAGACCGCATCATAGGCACCCATCGCCTTGACCTCGTCGTAGACGGCAAAATCATCCTGGAACTGGAAGCCGTCTCGGAACTGAACGACGTCTTCAAGCAGCAAACCCTTTCGTACCTCAAGGCCACTGGCCTCAGACTAGGCATCCTGATCAACTTCGGCACCCCCCGTGTCCAATACGTGCGCATAGCAAACTAAACAAACCCATTCGACCCATTTGCCCAATCCCGAAATCCATGATACTCATGTCGTCATTCGTGTCATTCGACCATTCGTGAGATT
>CAZEQC010000031.1:0-37426 GCA_964514285.1 uncultured Anaerolineales bacterium
GGGGAGGGTATGTCGAAGCTGCAGCGCGTGAATCCCGCGGCGTCGGTGGGTTTCGTCACACAGGTTACGTTCGTACTTGGGTAGTGGACGACGATAACGCCCTCGGCCCCGGCGACTGGGTGTCCCTCCTGGTCGTTCACGTAGATGAAGGCGGTCTGCGTCCCTGTCCGTCCGGTGATGGGATAGCGCACGGAGGCGCCGACGTCCAGCGCCGTGACGTTGCTGCTAGGAGCGGTTGGACTGGGCACCGTCGGGCTGGGCCGTGGTGAGGATGAAGGCAGATGCTCGGCGTTGAGGAGGATGAGAGGCAAAAAGACCTGATGATACCATCCCGGGGTCGTCCCTGGAGCGTTCTCATCGATGCGGCCGTCAACCCGGCGAGGACGATCCCCGGGCAGGCCGAAGCGCTCGATGTACATCTCCCCCACGTTGGTGAGGACGATCTGCTCACCGGGTAACCTGTCCCGATGCCACTCCATCCGTGCACGCTGGAAGTACTGGACCACGAGGCCATCCTCGTAGATCATCTCGGAACGCGGATACCCAAAGATATCCAGGCCCCCGTTATCCCGGAAGGAGTCGAGAAAGACGTAGGAGACCACGTGCTGAGTCTCTGGAAAGTAGTGATGGGAGGAGACGTCGAGATCTGGAAGTTCGTCGGGATCGGCCGGAGGATAGCTGTAGCCCAGTTCGTCGATCAGGAGTCCCAGCTGCACGTCGTAGGGAGGCTGGTTGTAAAGATGCTCTTCCATGCGAGCTCGCTGGAAGTACTGAACCCGCAGGCCATCGTGGGTGGGATCGACGAAGGCCTCTGTCAAAGGATAGCCAAACATCCTCAAGTTACCTCGAGTCTCGAAGAACGTCAAGAACTCGTTACAGACGTAGTGCCCGGTCTCGGGAAAGTAGCGGCAGTCCCCTGTTGGGGCCGTCTGGGCTTGTGCCACAGAGCTGCTGCCCAGCAGGGAGATGCCCACCACGATGATCATCGCCAGGTTGTGGACGCTCCTCATTGATGTTATGTTGATTTGTTTGCCATCAACGCGGCCTACAGGGCAGAAGGGCTCGTTGTCGTCAGTTGCTGCGGCTCAGTCCTGGAACCTCTACATCTCCAGGGACGCGGCTTCCCGCTCATCCCTTCGTCCGTGGGCACGCGCCTATTTGATTTGGCGTCCGAACCGGGCGGGCCACATCCTGGTCCAACTCGCCGTTGGCTTTGGGTTCTCCGTTAGTCCAGCACTGCTGTCACTGAAGGTGCCTGGTCATTGGCCCGTCTCCGTTCTGGGGGAGGAGGCGCTCCTCCAGCTGGGGCAGCAGCTCTCTGCGGAGCTTCCAGATGCAGGCACACGCCTCGGCCCCGGCCTTCAAAACGGCTTGACGATAGGCCTGGTGGTCGAGGGATACCAGAGCGAAGACCGCTGCTGCGGGGTGAGCGTTCTTGATGGCGCGCACGCTGTCGACCCCGCTCCGCCCCAGGTTGGAGATGTCGAACAGCACCACGTCGGGCGATTCGGACCGAGTGAGGAAGATGCCATTGCTGTGGTCGGCGGCCTCAATCAGTCGCACGTTTGGAAACGCCATAGTCAGCCAGTCGCGCAGGGCGTCAAGGACCACGTTGTTTTCCTCGACGAGAAGGAGCAATGGATCGTCTTGAGCTAGGGTGTCCATCAGTAGCCTCCCTTGATGGCGTGATGAGGCAAGGTCTACCTGGCATTCGCCAAGGGCAAGCTGTTCGAGGCCCTTGATCCAGACGGGCATCTCCAGACAGATCGCCCTCCTATCGCGTCCCCTTACAGCAAGGCTGTCATAGAGAGGGGACGCCGTGCTCTTCCTCTACCATTATAGCACAGACACCCCAATTTGTATGTAGTAAAAGTTAGATGCTTTTGTGGCGTGAGTTAGATTCCTCTTGTGGCGCATGTTAGATTTCCCTTGTGGCGCACGTTTGATGGTCGATGGCCCTCCCTATTTGACATCCGTCAACCCGTGGCGGATGGCGAACTTGACCAATGTGGGAAGATCACTGATACCCAGCTTCCTCATCAGGCGACTGCGATAAGTGTTGACCGTCGTGGTGGAGAGGTTCAGGGATTCGGAGATCTCACTGGTCGTCCCACCGTCGACAAGCTGCTCTAGAATCTGTTTCTCACGTTCACTGAGTTCATCGAGGGGCGTCTTGGTCTTTGCAGCATCACGACGCTCCACGTAGTCCTCGACGAGCGTGTCAGAGATCTTCTGGCTCAGGTAGCGATGGCCGTCATAAACGTCGCGCACGGCGTTGACCAACTCCTTGCCCACTGACCCTTTCGCCACAAACCCGCCGGCTCCTGCCCTCAGGGCGCGGAAGACGTGTTCGCCCGAGGCGTGCATCGACAGGATGACGACCCGCGTGGGCACATCTGTCTTGGCGACTCTCTCGGTGGCCTCGATCCCGTTGAGCTTGGGCATGGTGATGTCGAGGACAGCTACGTCGGGCTCAAGGGCTTCGATCTTCTCCAGGGCCTCAAGGCCGTCACCAGCCTGTCCGATGACGGATATGTCGGGTTCGTCATCCAAGAGGGCTCGCAACCCCTCTCGAACGACGCCGTGGTCATCCGCAAGGAGGACAGAGATCATGCCGACTTCACCTCCACATGTCATGTTATTCTGCGATTGCTACGTACTTCAGCACATGCTCCAGCACATACTCCAGCAGCCGTTGGTCGACCTCGCTGCTACACCAAGCTCGAAGAGATCATCCTGGCGTCAGGGATAAGGCTTATGTCCATTGGACTGTTACCCGGGGCTCGGGGGCATCGATACGGCTTGAAGCGAGATACCGCCCAACTTTGATTGTCTACGAAGGCCAGTATAGATCGGCATGCCTTAGACGTCAAATCGCTGTGTGGCACCCGGGGCAAGGCGTATCGCGGGCCTAGTGCTATTTCACACGTCTAGCCTGGGCTTTTCAGTGGCTCTGAGCCCCGTCTCGGGGCGGCTTAGGCGTGTTATCGAGCCTTATTTTGGGGCCAGACCGCCTTCGAGACGAGGGCTGGGAGCAGGGAAAAGCCAAGGTCTGTTCTGTGAAAGAGCACTAGGAAAGCGTGGTCAGGGCCTGCTCCAGGTCCTTCAGGATGTCTTCTACAGCTTCGATGCCGACGGACATACGCACCAAGTTCTCTCCGATGCCCAAATGGGCCCGCTCCTCGGGGCTGAGCGTCCGGTGAGAGGCGTGGGCGGGATAGAGAAGGAGGCTGTGGACGTCCCCCAACGTCGTGGCGGGCACGCAGAGGTTGAGGGCCTCGAAGAAGCGGAACACCTCACGTCGACCGGCGTCCCCGATCTCGAAGGAGATCATGCCGCCGTATCCTTGTCCCTCGAACAGCTCCCTAGCCAGCGTGTGCTGGGGATGGGCGGGCAAGCCGGGATAGTGGACGCCCATCACACGAGGATGGTCCTCCAGCCAGCGGGCCACCTGCGTGGCGTTGCTGCAGTGCTCGCGCATGCGGAGCGCCAGCGTACGGATACCTCGCAGCGCGAGCCACGCCTGCTGGGGGCCGAGGTTACCGCCGGTCACCTTGAGTATCTCGAGGACGTCTGCATGCAGGTCATCGGAGGTGACGACCACGCCGCCGAGAACGTCGCCGTGTCCCGCCAGGTATTTGGTCGCGCTGTGGATCACCACGTCGGCACCCATGCTCAGGGGCTTGACGAGGAAGGGGGTGGCGAAGGTGCTGTCCACCAGGAACTCGGCCCCGTGGCGATGGGCTGTGCTGGCCAGGGCGGGCAGGTTGGCCACCTTCAACAGCGGGTTAGAGATCGTCTCTACCAGGAGAGCCACCGGTTCTGATTCTCTACACGCGTCGTCCACGGCGTCTAGGTCGTCGACATCCACGAAGCGGGCAGTGACGCCCTGGTCGGTCATGACCTCAGTCAACAGAGTATGCGTGGCGCCGTAGAGATCCTCTGCCGCCAAGACGGTCGACCCGCTTCGAGCGCCCACCGCCAACAGGGCAGCGTGGATGGCGGCCATGCCAGAGGCGAAAGCGACGGCTGCCTCGCCCTCTTCCAGCTCGGCCACGGCTTCCTCGAAGGCGGTGATGGTCGGGCTGCCATGACGGGCATAGACGTAGCCGTCTCGCTCCCCGGCGAAAACCTGATCCATAGCCTCCATCGAGGGATAGCGGTAGGTCACGGCTGGATGGATCGGCGCGACGGTGGGCGTGAAATCAGCCCGTGACGACGGTTTCCCAGCGTGAACCGCTCGGGTCGCCAAGTCCCATTCTCTGTTAGCATCCATAGCCATTTGCCATTCTCTTACCCGCCGGCGGCCGTGTCACGCCAATGGAGCCAGCGCATAGCCGCCAGGACGCGCGGCATGACAACCCTGTAAAGGCTATATCCTGCGCGCCAGACCGGATAGTCCCAGGCCCCGATGTGCTCCACGAACGTCGCGCCGAAGCCCTTCTTGAAGCGGTAGACGCCCCACATCGGATCCGACTCGTCCAACTCATCTGGAGCCCCCCACATGTCGTAGACGGTGCACCCTCGTTCTTTGGCCCACTGCATCGCTTCCCACTGTAGCAGGTTGTTGGGCATCTTGTCGCGATGGATGCTGAGGGATGCGCCGACCATGTAGATCGCGCGTTCTCCAAAGCGGTAGACGATCACCATAGCCACCGGCTCCCCCTCAACCTCAGCGATCAGCGGTTGGGCCAGGTCCTGCTCCATAAAAGAGCCCCACGCATCTGCATAGTAGGCCTCCGGGCGGATGACGAATCCACCCCGCTGGGCCGTCTCCTGGTACATGTCGTAGAGAAGGGGTATCTCATCGCGAGAGCCGTGGCGAACGTTCACGCCCTTGCGCTTTGCCAGCCGCACGTTGTAGCGCCACTTCGACTTCATACCCATCAGGAGCTCGTCTCGACTGGGCCTCAGGTCGAGCAGCAGCGTGTTGCGGAACTGGATCTCCTCCTGAGAGCGGCGCCATCCGCGCCGTCGGAGACACGCCAACACCTCCTCTCCCTCGGGCGTCTCGCGCTCTACGTCGGGATCGATCTTGAGGAAGAGCGCCCCCTTCCGCTGCGCCGCGGTCTCTAGCTGATCGAGGACGCGATTGAGTAGGTCCCTATTCGTATAGTCCAAGATAGGGCCTTTAGGGACGTACGTCACGCTGATTGGCAGAACCCCCGGGCGGCGCGTAAGCAGTGAGGCGGCGGCTCGAGGTTGGTCCGTCTCCCGATCCACCCACAGCAGGCGTGAGGCAGTCCATCCGTGACGCGACTTGAAGGCCCCCCACGCCCAGCTCTGGAGGAGGTGGGGGCCAGGCAGCTGGAGCAGCGCTTGGTCCCAGGCTGTCTGTGTCACCGGCTTCTTAACCTGCAGGTCCATTAGTTGGCACTCCCGAGACGGTCTCGGACGGCCAGAGCCCCCTTATACAGCTGATAGCGCAGCGGCGCGCAGACGTCGTCCCAGGTTCCAACGGTGCGCATCAACTCGCCACCAAATCCACGCTTAAAGCGGTAGACGCCCCACAGTCCGTCACTTCGCTCAATGAACTGGTCCTCCAAGGTCTCTCGATCCTCATCTGGGACGCCCCATAGATCGTAGGTCCTACAGCCCCGAGACTTGGCCCAGCGCATCGCCTCCCATTGGAGCAGGTAGGTGGGCATCTTCTCTCGGTGAGCGCTGATGGAGGCACCGTAGAAGTACCAGGATCGAGGCGGAAGGGCGAAGACCATCAGGCCGGCCACGGCCTGGCCCTCGACCTCGGCCAGCAGGAGCCGCGCCCAGTTGCGAGGGGCGAATAGCTGATAGGCTGCCTCGTAATAAGCGGGGGGATGGATGCCGAAATCGGCTCGATCGGCTGTAGCCGCCAGCAGATCGTTGAAGATCGAGACGTCGTGCTCGTCCCCTTCGCGCACGATCACGCCCTTTCGACCCGCCAGACGGATGTTGTAGCGGGTCTTCGACTTCATCGCCATCAGGACGTCCTCCTCATCCGGGGTGATGTCGACGACGAGCGTGCGCCGCGGCTGGACGGCGCTGAACGGCGCCGGATGGAACTGAAGGGACCGCAGTCTCTCTCGATGGGTTGCTTCATCCCTCAGATTGGGCTCGATGGTAACGGCGAGGGCGCCTCGCTCCTGGGATGCCTGGTCGAGGGTGACCACGAGCTTCTCGAGGGCTCTCTGATCAGTCCAATCGACGATGGGCCCTTTGGGCACGTAGGCCAGCTGCCCAAGAGCGGCCGGTAGGCGGCGAAACAGGATCTGTGCGCCAGCTACCAGATCGTCGCCCCGCATCAGTCCCACACGGGTGGTCGACCACCCGAACTGCGCTTTGAGGGTGCCCCAGGGGCTTGTCTGAAGGACGTGACCATTGGGGCATTCGGCGACGAAGCAGTCCCAGACGTCGGGTTCGATAGAATAGACAGGCTTTAGGGTGGTGATCGTCGTATCTCCCTTCTCCATCCTTGGATGGATGAGATCTCCACGAGTGAGCTGGACATAGCTATCGCTCGGCGACGACGAGTAGCCCGCCGCCCTTGCTACCCGGCTGCACGTCCATCTTATAGATGGGTCGCCAGCGGTCGCTGAGGCGCTTCAAGACGAGTTGACGCAGAAGCCGTTGATACCCCAGCGGACGGAGGCGGGGCGAGGCCAGCAGAGTCCAAATCGATCGATGGTCACCGATGCCGTAGCGCGCGTTCATACGGTCCCAGAAGCGCTCCGCCGGTTCTGGCATGTAGTAGCTGGTCTGAGTCACCGACAAGCCGGCGTCGGAGAGAAGCTCCGCCCAAGCTCGGGGTGTGTGGTAGTGGTGATGCTCCAGCCTTCTGTCGATCCTGATTGCGTACGCCTCGGCACCCTGCGGATCGCCGGCTGCCATCTGTGTGGCGTAGCCATCCAGCATACGTCGGAAGGCATCGGAGGGCACGGTGAAGATGAAACGACCTCCGGGCCTGAGGACGCGTCCTACCTCGTGGAGCACAGGCTCAAGATCAGTGATATGCTCCAGGACGGAGTTGCTGAAGACCGTGGCGAAGCTTCCGTCCGGGTAGGGCAGGGCATGGCCCTTGCCTCGATCGACGTGGCGGTAAGCATCCGACGCGGCTGCCTGGCGCAGTTGGTCCGTCCACGGGTCGAGTCCGACGTCAACTCCTCCCAGGTTTCTAAACAGGATCTCCCCGATCAGCCCGTCGCCGCAGCCGAGATCGAGCAGCGGGCGCTCGACGCTTTGGCAGGGGGCGGATGCCGCTCGTAGCTCGACCGCGCGCCACAGCGCCACCGGTGGAGCGAACCAGTATGCCTTCAATAGTTCTACAAGGTAATCTCGAGTCATCGGTACACGAGACGTCAGTATACCGCAGCCTTGAGTTATGTCAAAGATGGTGACTTATGGTAGAATACGTTGCGGAGTCAATAAGGAGGTTCTATGCGCTTTCTCGTCACCGGCGGTGCCGGATTCCTCGGCGCCGTGCTTTCCAACCAGCTATGTCGCGACGGTCATCAGGTGCGGGTCATCGATGATCTCAGCGCTGGCGATCCCGACCGACTGGATGATGATGTGCTCTTCACCCGCGGCGACGTAGCTGACCGGCCCAAGCTTTGGACGCTGCTTCAAGATGTTGACTGCGTCTATCACCTGGCGGCACGTGTCTTGGTGAGTGAGTCGATCCTCTACCCTCGCCAGTACAATCAGGTCAACGTGGGAGGCACGGTCAGTGTTATGGAGGCTATGCGGGATGCGGGGGTGCGCCGCGTGGTGCTCACGTCCTCCGGCGCGGTCTACGGTGAGCAGGCTGAGCAGCCGGTGAGAGAGGACCAGCGCCCCAATCCCCAATCGCCCTACGCTGTAAGCAAGCTGGCGGCTGAGTTCTACGTTCGCACAATTGGCGCCCTTTGGGGGTTGGAGACCGTGATTCTGCGCGTCTTCAACGCCTATGGTCCCGGTCAGCGACTACCTCCGTCTCATCCTCCGGTCGTCCCGCGCTTCCTGCAACAAGCTCAGCGTGGTGGATCGTTGATCATCTTCGGTGGAGGGGGCCAGACGCGGGATTTCGTCTACGTCGACGACGTCGTTGAAGCCTTGATGGCCGCTGCTACTGCGTCCAATTTGGATCGGCGCATAATCAACGTAGGCACTGGCCGTGAGACCACGATTAACGATTTGGCATCGTTGGTGGCCGACGTGGCGGGAGAGGAGACGGAGGTGCTCCACAGCCCGGCCCAAAGCGGGGGCGTCGCGCGACTCTGTGCCGACATCACGGCAGCGCGCCGCTTGTTGGGCTATGAGCCGCAGATTGATCTCCTCCAGGGACTGCGACTGACGTTGGAGCGGGATCCTCGGTTTCGGGAGTAGGCTGTGCGTGTGACACGACCGTTCTTTGCCCGCGACACATTGACAGTGGCTCGAGATCTGCTGGGAAGGCATCTGGTGCGAGTGTCGGATGGGAGACGTGTCTCAGGGAGGATCGTTGAGACGGAGGCCTACATCGGCGAGGAGGACGAGGCCTCGCATGCCAGCCCGGGCCCTACGGAGCGGAACGCATCGATGTATGGGCCGCCGGGACTGGTCTACGTCTATCTCATCTACGGGATGTATCACTGCTTCAACGTCGTGACTGAGCGTCAGGGGGTTCCGGCGGCCGTGTTGATTCGCGCTCTGGAGCCGCTGGAGGGTCTGGATCTGATGCGCGAGCGTCGGGGTCGGGTGGGAGCGCGTGACGTCAGGAAGCTGACCAGCGGGCCAGGGCGGCTTTGCCAGGCACTGGCCATCGATAGCCGGCATGACGGTGCGGATCTCTGCTCGTCGAGCACGTCTCTGTTCCTGGAGGCGGGTGATCCCGTGCCTGATGTTGAGGTGGCTACCGGGCCTCGTGTCAACGTGCGGGGCGATGAGGCGGCCGTGAACGCGCCGTGGCGGTTCTACGTGGAGAACAACGCCCACGTATCACGTTGACACGGGGGCAGACTTGATTTCCTGATTGTATGTCCCATGCTATAATATCCGCACTGTGCAGGAGCGAGATTGTGTGAACTCGGGTAGCATCACGATCAAGGGCATTCGCCAAGGGCTTCTGGTTACTCTCGGCCGCGGCGACTGGGATCGCGAGCTGAGCAGACTGGAGTCTCACCTTGGTGAGAACCCAGCCTTCTTCCACGGCGGCCGAGTTGCTCTCGACGTGGGGGAGCGAGCGTTATCCCACGCTCAGATCGAACGGGTGCGCTCTATGGTGGCACGCCATCAGGTCGAGATGTGGGCCCTATTGAGCACCAACTCTGTCACGCAGGCGGCAGCCCGAGAACAGGGTTTGGTGGTTGAACTCACCTCTCCCCACAAGCCGGGGCCCGTATCGGTGGAGTCCCCCGCACAGGGGGATACCAAAGGGTCCTGCGAGGAGGCGATTGTGGTCCGCCGTACGCTTCGCTCTGGTCAGTCCCTGCGGCACCCCGGGCATGTCGTGATCATTGGGGACGTCAATCCGGGTGCAGAGGTCGTTGCCGGGGGGGACATCTTGGTCTGGGGACGGGTGCGCGGGCTGGTACACGCGGGAGCTTTGGGGGACGAAGCTGCCGTCATCTGTGCTCTCGATCTGGCTCCCACACAACTTCGTATCGGGGGCCACATCGCGCGGTCACCCGAGGAACGACCGAGCCAGCTTATGCCGGAGAGGGCGTCGGTTCGTGATGGGCAGATCGTAGCAGTCCCGTGGCCTGGTGAGTGAGCATCGGCGTTTTAGAGGGGGATATATGGGCGCAGAGCGAGCGGGAGCGAGAGTAGTGACCGTCACGTCTGGCAAGGGAGGGGTCGGGAAGACGACCCTTACGGCCAATCTAGGTGTGGCTCTGGCGATGAGGGGGCAGCGGGTGGTCGTCGTCGACGCTGACGTCGGCCTGAGAAACCTGGATGTGATGCTGGGGCTTGAGAACCGCATCGTCTACGATCTCGTAGACGTTATCCAGGAACGGTGTCGTCTGCGGCAGGCTCTCGTGCGGCATAAGCATCTTTCGAAGCTTTTCCTGCTGCCGGCAGCCCAGACACACGACAAGACCGCGGTCCAGGTGGAGGATATGGTCGCCATCTGCGACGATCTGGCAAAGCAGCACGACGTGATCCTGATCGACTCGCCCGCTGGGATCGAGTGGGGCTTCCGCTACGCGCTCGCCCCGGCGACCGAGGTCTTGATCGTCACCAATCCGGAGGTCCCGGCCGCCCGCGATGCCGATCGTGTCATCGGTCTGATCGAGGCTGAGGAGAGGGGGCCGGCAAGGTTGGTCATCAACCGCATTAAGCCGAAGCTGGTGGAGCGAGGCGAGATGCTCAGTATTGCCGACGTGGTTGAGCTGTTGGCCATTGAATTGATCGGCGTGGTACCGGAGGATCAGGAGATCCTGATCGCCGCCAACCGCGGTCAGCCCCTGGCTATGGCCCAGGATAGCTCTCGGGCAGGTCATGCCTTCCACGACATCGCTCGGCGGATGCTGGGTGAGGAGGTGCCGTTCCAGCCTCTACAGGATCCGGGTGTTTTCGAGCGATTCTTGCGCTTTATCAGTCTGGAGAGGAGCTGATAAGATGGGATTTTTCGAGCGATTGTTTGGGCGCCGCGAGCCTTCCAGTGGGAGGGTGGCTAAGGAACGCCTTCGCCTCGTCCTAACCCAAGACCGTGCTGGTATCTCGCCGGCCTTGCTGGACAAGCTGAAGGACGAGATTATCATGGTTATCTCCCGACACCTCGACGTTGACGTGGATGGCGTCCAGGTGACCGTCACGCAGAGCAACCGCGAATCGAGCCTCGTTGCCGATATTCCGCTGGCGGATGGGCGGGGTGCATCTGCGCGTCATAAAGGATAGGTGATCGAACTGCGAGTCTGGCGACACTTCGACTATGTCTTACTCATCACCACCATACTGTTGACCGTCTTTGGGGTGGTGATGATCTATAGCGCCAACTTGGGGAGTCTCGATCCTCGCCTGCACGATCTATGGCGACGCCAAGCGATCTTGGGGGCCGTGGGCGTGGGCTTGGTCCTTTTGCTGGCCGCGTTTCCCCAAGATTTCCATTGGTTGGGCGATTTCTGGTGGCTGATGTATCTGATCGCTCTGGTTCTGCTGGTGTTGGTGCTCTTCTTCGGGCAGAGCGAAATCGGCCGGGTGAGGAGCTGGTTTGACCTGGGCTTCGTACGGTTTCAGCCCTCGTTCCTGGCAATGAACCTGCTTGCGCTATCCGTGGGAGCTGTGCTCAGCCGTCAAAGGAAACGACGCTCTTCGTCGACGCCGCTTTTCGGAGCGCCCAAGACGAGCCTGGCGGCCTCGTTGTCCGAAGAGATCGGGGTTGCCAACTATCTTGCCTCAGGGGCGATGACGCTTGTCCTGGCGGCCCTGGTCTTTCGACAACCCGACATGGGGACGGCCGCGGTTCTGATTGCGATGTGGTTGGCCATGGTGTTCGAGTCCGATCTCGGCGTGCGCTACATCGTCGCCACGGCCCTGGCGGGTTTGGGGGCTATCTATCCCATCTGGAGGTTGATGGAAGTCCTCGATTTCGGGTACATGCAGGAGCGTATCCTCGGTTTCATCAACCCCAGTAGCAACCCGGACGTCGCCTATCAGCTGCAGCAGGCAGCGATCGCCATCGGATCTGGAGGCATGTGGGGCAAGGGACTCGCTCAGGGCACGCAGAGTCAGTTGCGTTATCTTCCCGTGCGCCATACGGACTTCATCTTCGCCGTCATCGCTGAGGAGCTGGGCTTTGCGGGCGTGATCGTCTTGTTCTTGCTCTATCTTGTCCTGTTCTATCGTTTGTTACGCATCATCCTCATCGCCTCAGACGCGTTCGGCAGAATGATCGCCACGGGAACGTTGGCCATGATTCTGTTCCAGGCCGTGGTCAACATAGGGATGAACCTGGGGTTGCTGCCGGTGGCTGGCCTGCCATTACCCTTTATCAGCTACGGGCCAGCAGCCTTGTTGACGACGATGATCGGCATCGGCCTGTCCGAGAATGTGGTTATGCGTCATCGGAAGCTGGAGTTCTGAGTAGCGGGTGTCGCTCATATCTTATACTATGTAGGGAATCACAACGGAGGATCTTATGACGACGGAAGAAGAGCGATCTGATTTTATCCGAGATATTGTTGAGCAGGACATTGAGGAGGGGACCTTCGGTGGGCGGGTTCATACCCGTTTTCCGCCGGAACCGAATGGTTACCTTCACATTGGGCACGCCAAGGCGATCTCCATCAGTTTTGGTGTCGCCGAGGACTTTGGTGGGCTCTGTAACCTGCGGATGGACGACACCGATCCGACCAAGGAGAAGTGGGAGTACGTCGAGGCCATCAAGAGAGATATCAGCTGGCTGGGCTACGATTGGGATGACCGCTTTTTCTTCGCCTCGGACTACTTCGAGCAGCTCTATGAATGGGCCGTCGAGCTGATCAGGAAGGGGAAGGCTTACGTCGATGACCTGAGTGCGGAGCAGATTTCGGCCTATCGGGGTGACTTCACGACGCCAGGCCGGGAGAGTCCCTATCGAGACCGTTCAGTCGAGGAGAACCTGGAGCTGTTTGAGCGTATGCGCGCCGGCGAGTTTGAGGAGGGCGAGCGCGTGCTCCGTGCGAAGATCGACATGTCGTCACCGAATATGAATATGCGCGATCCGGTGATGTATCGCATTCTCTACGAGACGCACTACAAGCAAGGCGACGATTGGTGCGTCTATCCTACCTACGATTGGACGCACGGGCAGTCAGATTCGATTGAGGGCATTACCCATTCCCTCTGTTCTCTGGAGTTCGAGGATCATCGCCCGCTCTACAACTGGTTCCTGGAGGCGCTGGAGATTTACCATCCCAAGCAGATCGAGTTCGCGCGCCTGCACCTCAGCCATACGGTGATGAGCAAGCGATATCTCCTCCACTTGGTCGAGGAGAATCGCGTCGAGGGATGGGATGACCCGCGGATGCCGACCATCTCTGGGATGCGTCGGCGAGGGTTTCCACCCAGTGCTATTCGTGCTTTCCTGGACGAGATCGGTGTGGCGAAGGCCGACAGCCTGATCGACATGGATATGCTGGAGCACTTCGTCCGCGACGAGCTAAACAGGACGGCGCCCCGTGTGATGGCGGTGATGGATCCGCTGAAAATCGTGATCGAAAACTATCCCGAGGATCAGACCGATGTCTTCGAGGTGGATATCAACCCCGAGGATCCAGCGTCAGGGAAGCGGAAGGTCCCGTTCTCCCGCGTGCTCTACATCGAGCGGGGCGACTTCCGGGAGGATCCACCGAAGAAGTTCCAGCGCCTGGCGCCGGGGCGAGAGGTGCGGCTCAAGCGGGCCTATCTCATCACCTGCGAGGAGGTGGTCAAGGACGAGGACGGCGAGGTTGTCGAGCTACGTTGCACCTATGATCCCCAAACGAAAGGCGGTGTAGCACCCGACGGGCGTTACGTTCGCACGCTCCACTGGGTCTCGGCCGAGCATGCGCTCGACGTCGAGGTGCGACTCTACGATCGACTCTTCGCCAAGGCGGATATGGGCGATATCCCCGAAGACAAGTCCTTCGCGGATTATCTGAACCCGGATTCGCTGAGGGTGACCACGGCCAAAGCCGAGCCCAGCCTGGCGGAGGCCGAGCCAGGCGACCGATTCCAGTTCTATCGCAAGAGTTACGTCTGCGTCGATCTGGAATCGACCGAGGATCGCGTAGTGTTCAACCGAACGGTCCCCTTGCGCAGCACGTGGGCGAAGATCGAGAAGCGACTTGAACGGCGGGCGTAGGGAGCAAAGGAGAGAGTATGACAGTTCGCGTTCGTTTTGCCCCCAGCCCGACGGGGGAGCCACATATTGGCAACATCCGTACCGTGGTCTTCAACTGGCTCTTCGCCAGGCAGCAAGATGGTCAGTTTGTCTTGCGCATCGAGGATACGGACCGAGAGAGATATCAACCAGAGACAATACCTGTGATCATGGACGGCCTGCGCTGGCTGGGTATGGGATGGGACGAAGGACCCGGCCTGGAGGCGTTAGAACGGTCCGGTGTGGAGGACGCGCGAGACTACGCTGTCGGCGGGCTACACGGGCCCTATATCCAGTCCGAGCGGTTGGATCTGTATCGCGAGGTGGCCGAGGCGTTGATCGACCGGGGGTGGGCCTACCGCTGCGACTGCACCCCTGAACGCCTGGCCCGCGTGCGGGAAAGTCAGCGTGCGGCCGGCGAGCAGATCATGTATGATCGCCACTGCCGGGACCTGCCGGTGCCCGTCTCTGCAGACGAGCCCCACGTGATCCGGCTCAAGGTGCCCCTGGAGGGTGAGACGGTCGTCCACGACGCTATCCGCGGGGATGTGGCTTTCGACAACGAGTTGATCGACGACCAGATTCTGCTCAAGTCCGACGGCTTTCCCACGTACCATCTGGCCGTGGTGGTCGACGATCACCATATGGAGATCAGCCACGTCATCCGCGGGGACGACTGGATCTCCAGCACACCCAAGCGTATCCTGCTATACCGGGCTATGGATTGGGAGGTTCCGACCTACTGCCACGTGCCGCTGGTCAAAGGGCCTGACGGCCAGAAGCTGTCGAAGCGACACGGCGCCACGTCTATCACCGAGTTTCGGGATCAGGGCTATCTCCCGGAGGCCTTGTTCAACTTCCTGGCCCTTCTCGGCTGGTCGCCGGGGGAGGGAGAGGAGCAAGAGGTTTTCAGCCGCGAGGCGTTGATCGAGCGCTTTGACCTGTTCCGGGTCAATACATCGTCGGCGACCTTCTCCTACGAGAAGCTGAACTGGATGAATGGCGTCTACATTCGAGGTCTTTCGGAGGAGGAGTTGGCAGGGCGATTGCTCCCCTTCTTGCAGCGGGCGGGCCTGGTGCCGGAGCCGTGTCCGGAGACCTTGCGTCCTCGGCTTGTGCTGGCGGCGTCGCTGGTGCAAGAACGGCTGAAGACGTTGGATGAGGTCGTCGAGTGGACCAGTTACATGTTTGAGGAGATCGAGACCCCGCCCCTGGAGCGCCTGGTGCCGAAGAAGATGACGGCGGAAGAGAGCGCTGAGATGCTGCGTGGGGCGCGGAACCTGCTGGCGGAGATTGAACCCTTCGGGGCGGATACCCTCGAACAGCCCTTGCGCGATCTGACCGATGAGTTGGACGTCAGTGTGGGACAGTTGCTGGGCACGCTGCGCTGGGTCACGACCAATAGGAGAGCGACGCCGCCCCTCTTCGGCACGCTGGCGGTCATTGGGCGGGAGCGGGTGCTGAGGCGGCTCGACGCCGCGATCCAGCGCCTTGAGGAGACCTCCTGACGCACCTCGGCTTCAAGAGGTCTCGGAAGACGAGGCCCCTGGTCAGCTCGGGGCTCCTCGATAGAAGTCTACGCGCATTGTAAAGCGTCTTAGGGCGTCATAGAGCGTTATAGAGTATGAGACTGACCCAGACTCTAAAACAGAAGCCAACGGTCTCTCCTCAGCTAATCCTGGCGAACGAGCTGCTCCAGCTGTCGTCGCTGGAGCTGGAGCAGACCATCGCGCAGGAACTGGCCGAGAATCCTGCTTTGGAGGCACGTCAGATCCGACGGTGTCCCGAGTGCGGCACACAGATGTTTGACGACGTCTGTCCGAACTGTCGTCAGGTTGAAGCTCGGACCGACCAGCCATGGCGTGATCGACGGGCCGCCCCCGATGGAGGGACGGGCCCTCCCAGGGGAACGGACGGGTCTGGTGATTGGAGCGACCCCGTGTCCGGCGTGCCTTCAAGTATGTCGTTGACCGAGTATCTGCTGCATCAGGCCCGTCTCGGGCTTGAGGCCGAGGACATGCCCATTGCCCGTCACCTGATAGGAAACCTCGATGATCGTGGGTGGCTCTCTTGCGACCTGGAGGACGCGGCGTCCGATCTCGGCGTCAGGCGAGAGCGCGTCGAGGCAGTCCTAGCCGTCGTCCAGTCCTTGGAACCGGTCGGCATCGCCGCGCGCGATGCTCGCGAATGCCTCTTGATTCAGATCTTGGATCTGGGAGAAGAAGGACGCCCTCGTCCGAGAGATGTCGCTCGTTCAATGGCCGAACGTCTAATTCGCGATCACTGGGATAGTCTGCGGCATTCTTCTCCGGAGAGCCTTGGAGAAGCAGTTGATGTCTCTCCTGACCAGGTGCGGGCTGGTCTCCGTTTCATACGCGAGAACCTGAATCCGTTCCCAGCGCATGCCGGGTGGGCCGATGCGCAAAGAGCGCCTTCGGAGGACCGGGCCACGTGTCCACAACCTGACGTCATCATCCGTGAGAGCAGAACAGCGACGGGCGGGTACGAGATCGACTTGCCAAAGGCAGTAGCCTGCGGGCTGCGGGTTAGCGCCTCTTATGCGCGTGCGATAGACGACGTGAGTGAGGGCCTATCTGCGGGGAAGGGCGGCCCGACGACTGGCGCTCAGGGGTGGGAGCTCTGGCAAGAGCTCTGTGGACGTGCACGCCTCTTTGTGAAGAGCATTGAGCAGCGTTGGGAGACGCTCCATGATTTGATGCGTTGTCTTGTCGACTGCCAACGAGATTTCCTGGTCCACGGCGAACGGTCCCTGAAGCCGCTCACTCGCGCTCAGGTGGCTGAGACCATGGGCGTGCATGAATCGACAGTGAGCCGAGCTGTGGCTGGGAAGTACGTCGAATTGCCCTGCGGTCACGTCGTGCCGCTGGAGGTGTTCTTCGATAGCGCGGCGCCTATCAAATGTAGGATTGAGGAGTTGGTCGCCCAGGAAGAGGTTCCCCTCAGCGATCGGGCGATCGCCGAGAGATTGAACGAGCAGGGCTATGATGTTGCTCGTCGAACAGTGGCGAAGTATCGGAATGCTTTGAACATTCTGCCCTCGTCCCTGCGCCGCTGGAGCAGGGAGCTCTGAAGGCCATCGTGAGAAGCTGGCAGGTGACTCTCTCGCCCGCTCTTCTGGTCGAGATCTCGGGGGTGTGGGATGTAGGCCCTCTTTTGGGCCGGGATGGGCTTAGCGAGCCTGACTGGCGCCGGCCGGTGGTGCATGGCTTCCGGTGTCAGACAGAGCAGACGACGTGATGGTTTCTTCCGCGTGAGGAATGGGGTTTGGAGCCTGGCAAACTCGTCCTCACGTTCATCATAATGGCTCTGGTGAGCCTCTTTACGGTTCTCGGTTCTGCAGGGTGCCTTGAAGCAACTGATACCGAGTCCGCGGAACCGTCGAGGGGAACGCACTACGTCTCTAGCTCCTCTGGCTGTGGTGGCCGGCATCCGTGCTACACGTGCCTCCAAGATGCTGTGGACGCTGCGGCTCAAGGCGACGTCATCAAGGTCGCTGTCGGAACCTACACGGCGACGGCGTCGTCGGACACATCACCGTCGCCTGTCGTCACTATTAAGAAGAGCGTCCGCCTCGTAGGTGGTTACCACGTCGAAGACTGGTCCCTGCCCCGCTCAGATGCTCTACGCCCGGTCGTTGACGCTGAGCACGTCCCCGGGCGCCGTGGATTCCTTATCGACGGCAGAGGGGTTCCGACGATCACGGTGCGTGGATTTCGAATACGTCGAGGGATCGACGAGGGAGTCGGAGGAGGCGGCGTCCACGTGGCAGGGGGATCGGTTGTTCTGGAAAACAACGTGATCGAGACGTGCATCGCCGACACCCACGGAGGCGGTCTCTTCGTCGCTGACGGTAGCGTTCAGCTGAGGGATAGCACGTTGCGGCAGAATGTGGCGCAATACGGAGGGGCGCTCTACGTCCACGGAGGGAACGTCTTGCTGGAGCGAAACAGCTTCATGGAAAACCAGTCGCCTCCATCCGGGGGGGCGATTGCCCTGGGCGGTGGGACGGTGACAGGGGCCAACAATGTGGTCGTCGAGAACCCGCTGACCGGGGCGGGCGTCTATCTTGCCGGCGGCCACCTCACGGCTAAGCATTGGACGTTGGTCAACAACGGACGCTACGGTGTCATCGCTGACCTTGGACCCGATGTTGACAAAGGTTCGATAACGCTCCATAAGAGCATCATCGCCTCCCACCAGAGCGGGCTTTTCGGATCCGGCGCGGTAGCCCATCAGACGCTCTTTCACGACGTGAGTCATCCTTGTACTGCGGGGGCTTCCTGCGTGAACAATCTCTTCGGCGATCCGAAGTTTGTGGATCCACGAGGTGGTGACTACCATATCAGAGCTGATTCCATCGCGGTGGACCAGGGCCATAGCTTGGACGTGACTCGCGACATGGATGGCGATCTGCGGCCGGTGGGAGTCACGTCTGATATTGGAGCCGATGAGATTGAGCCTGAGAGGACGTATATCCCTTTGGTCCTGCGGCAGATTGGTCGGCGTCGACGTTGATCCACTCTACGAGCTGATCCTTGCTGTTCGAGATAGCCTCGCGGAAGGCCTGATCGCCCTCGGTCCCGCATTAGATTTGACGTAACTGTTCACCTGCTGCTCCCAGCGGATGGCTCGAGACGAGCCGTGATCCGCGGTCTTGGGCGCGAAATCGCCGGATCACGGGCGGAAGGCCGCCTAATCCGGCTAGAGCATGAGAGCCACAAGGTGAATAGGTACGATTTGACAATCTTGCCGAGTTTCACTATAACTCTTTGGCGGATGGGGCAAGGAGCGTTGTAAGATGCAGAGGGGGAAGGTATGGCGGCCACTGTTCTGACCATTGACGATGACGATATGATTCGTTCCTTCTTCGGTGATATCCTGGAGGAGGAGGGGTATGAGGTTCTTTCGGCTGCGACGGGAGCTGAGGGGGAGGCCATTCTGCGGAAGAAGCCGGTGGATATCGTGCTACTCGATCTGCGGCTCCCCGATGTCGATGGCCTGGTAATCCTACGACGGATCAAAGAGCGGGATCTGACTGTGCACGTCATCGTCTTAACGGCCTATGGCGCTGTCCCCACCGCTGTGGAGGCTATGAAGCTGGGCGCCTATGACTACATAGACAAGCCCTCCGATGCCTCGAAGCTGAAGCTCGTGATCAGGAGGGCGCTCAAGGAGCTCGCTATGCAGCGGGAGATCGAGCGTCTGCGAGAGGAAACCGGTGGTTACTCCGGAGGGTGGATCGTCGGTGAGAGTGAGAAGATGCGCCGCATAGCAGCTCTGGTCGACAAGGTAGCTAAAGGGAAATCCACCGTCTTGCTTCAGGGCGAGAGCGGCACCGGCAAGGAGGTGGTGGCCCGTGCCATCCACCGCAAGAGCCCCCGGGCCGAAAAGCCGTTCACGCCGATCAACTGTGCTGCTATTCCTGATGATCTGCTAGAAAGCGAACTGTTCGGCTTTGAGGAAGGAGCCTTTACCGGAGCGAATCGACGGAAGAAGGGCCTGATGGAGGTGGCAGATGGAGGTACCTTATTCCTCGATGAGATCGGCGAAATGCCGGCCAAGATGCAGGCGAAGATGCTTCGCGTCCTAGAAACGCGGAAGCTGCGCCGTATCGGCGGGACGACGGACGTGGAAGTCGACGTCCGGTTCATAGCGGCCTCTAATCGTGACTTGAAGTCGGCCATCGAGGAGGGTACCTTTCGGGAGGATCTCTACTACCGTCTGGGCGTGGTCGTCATCGATCTTCCACCGCTCCGCGAGCGTATGGAGGATCTGGAGTTCTTCGTTGCTGCCTTCATCGAGGAGTTCAATCGAACGATGGGCCGGAGCGTCCGAGGGGTGAGCGGCGAGGTCGTTGAGCTGATGAGAGGCTATTCATGGCCCGGTAACATCCGTGAGGTGCGAAACGTCGTTGAGCGAGCGATGGTGCTCTGTGAGCAGGACCGGGTCCAGCCGAACCACCTGCCGGCTGAGCTAAGCGACGGGCGCGCTGCGTCTGACGTTCCTGATGGGGAGGAGTCCCGAGATGTCCTGCCGCCTGACGGCATTGATCTGACGGACGTCGTGACAGACCTGGAACGGGATTTCATTGAGAAAGCTCTTGAGCGTACCGGCGGAAACCAGACCGAGGCGGCGAAGCTGCTATCCATCTCACGGGATCAACTGCGGTATCGGCTCGAAAAATACGGCTTGAATTGACCGTCCGGTAGATCGATGGCGTGTGGAAATTTCCGCAGTTTGTGGAGAATCTCCCCCCATGTCTCCTTTCACCCTCTGGAGCGCGCACCGTGGCACGTTCTCCTCAGATCTCAATTCACCTACCTTTCCCTAGCGTGTCTCGTCACCACCCTCTTCGACGCTTGCCGGATTTGAATGCTTCACCTCGGTGACTGATTGCTGCCTTTCGACAACTGCGGCTGCTTTCGAGCTAACTCCTTCTCGCCGTCGGCCGTGACACGCTCATAACCCCCATATATGGCACTCTGTCATTGGCGGGGTCGACTATATGGGGTTATGGGCCCGATACCCTCTGCCCCTTCCCGGATGAGAGGCTTCCTCTTATTGTATTGCCAACCGCATCCCTCGCTGGTTGGACCGATGGAGGCGCTCGATCGACGGTCAATAGCTCGCCGAAGAGGGTCAAATCGCTGAAATTCTCCACTCCAGACGGGGGTTGGCACGCTTCTTGCAACAATATATAGTGTGAGTGAACTTGAGGTCTAATCTCGTGGGGGTTTGGAATGAGTCTTGAGGTATGGGTACCCTGGAAGGGTCTGATTTTCCTTGGTCCGACGCTTCTGGAGATCGCAGTACTGATGCTCTGCGGATTGGCGGCTGTACTGCAGTTGGTGTACCGCCGCCGTGAGCTGGTCGGGACGATGCGTTCCCGACGCCGCACGCTGCTGTTTGTGGCGCTCGCTGTGCTTCCTTTGGTCACGACGCGTTTCTTGGTTGTTCGTTTCTCGGCGTTGAGTCTGCCGCCCCTTCCCGACATACCGCTGGAACCAACGCTGCCTTTCGCGGCCCTGCTGGCGGCCTGGCCGATTCTTGCCGCCGCGGTGTGGCTGGGCACCGGGCCGGCCCTGCTCGTGGGGGCTATCAGCGGTCTGCTGCGCGCCGGTACCGTGACAAGTGGTGTTGCCGATCCTCTTCATCTTGCTTTTCTCGGTTTCTTGGTCGCTTTTCTTCTCCGCCAACGGCATCAGAGTTGGTTGGAGAATCTGGCTCGGCAGCCTCTTGCCGCATCCTTGCTGGCGATGCCCATCGTGGGGAGCCTGTTGTTCTTCTCGGCTTGGGCCCGAGTGGCGGATTCAGGCCTGGCTGGCTTTGACTATGCTCTGCAGTTCACACGAGTACGGGGCGTCTATGTTCTGCTGGAGGTTCTGTCGGCCGGTCTGGCTGCTCAAGTGCTCTTTTTGATCCATCCATCGTCTCGCCCGGTCCAAAGAGCGGATCGCATGTCTTGGCTCCATCGCAGCCTCAAGCGAAAGATCCTAGGTGTCGTGGTGCCTATGATCCTGACCACCACTTTTGTGCTCTTATACGCGGTGAGCACGATCACGCTGCAAGGTGCCAGAGCAGAGGCCATCAGTGACCTGATGCGAGATGCCCATAGCGCCGCCGACGAGATTCCGACCTTCATTCACACCGGTCGAGGTCTCTTGGCGGATTTTGCCGCGGATGAGCGGCTTTCGGGCCGCGATCCTGAGGCTCTGGAGGCCCTATTAGCGAGTCATCTTCGCATTGGTGCCTTTTTTGATCACCTTATGCTGTTCAATCATAATGGAGAGATGATTGCAATGTATCCCCCAGCGCCAGCGGGAAACCCAGAGCTGACGGCTCAGGAGGAGGTGCTGTTGCGACGGGTACTGGAGAATGGAGCTCCTCAGGTCAGTTCGGGACATGAATCACCCTGGGATGAGGCGCTTCTATCGTTCTTGATGCCGACATCGTCAGCCGACTCCGAGTTCGGTGCCTTGATCGGACGGACCCACCTGCAGGCTAACCCCGCTATGGAGCGCATCCTGGCGGATCTGCAGTGGACGAGCGGTCGCGGTGAGGGGTTCATCGTGGACGAGAAAGGATACATTGTCGCTCATCCTGACCCGGGTATGGTCCTTTCGAGCTGGCAGAAGGATCGGTATCGCGATTGCGTGGGCGATGCGAGCTCTCCGGGCCTGACCTGTGAGGGCCGCGACCCGGTGCACAACACCCGGGAGTTGTCTTACTTCCTGCCCGCCGAGGGGTTCCCTTGGTCTGTGGTGATCCATCTCCCTTACGAGGTGGTTCTCCAGCAGGCCCGAGAGGTCGCAGTGCCCCTACTCGTGCTTCAGGGGGTCTTTGGTGCTCTGTTGGTTGTCGTGATCGTCATCCTCGTCGCTCGCGTGACCGATCCTCTCAAGCAACTCGCCAGGGCAGCTGAGCGGATTGCAAGAGGCAAGTTAGCGGAACCGATCGGCGTTAAGGGATCCGACGAGGTGGGGCGCCTGGGGCTCACCTTCGAGGAGATGCGGGCACGATTGAGAAGTCGTATGAGCGATCTCTCTTTGCTCCTGGAGGTCAGCCAGGCGGTCTCATCAACGCTGGAGCTGACGACCGGTCTTTCGTTTGTGCTTGAAGGAGCGCTCAAGGCGACCAACGCAGATGTCGCTCGCGCTGTACTCGTCGGCGACCAGGAGCCATCGGAGACGGCGATCGTCAGGGGAGAGGCTATCGAGGGAGTGAGAGACCTTGAACGCAAGCTCATCGCCGAGGTTGAAGAGCGAGGGATCGTGCTCGCCTTTCAGGATTTGAAGGAGGGGGGAGAGCTGATCGGCTCTGAGAGTCTTGACGGACCGATTAGGGCAGCTGTCGCGCTTCCAGTGCGTACGAAGGATCGCACGTTGGCCGTGATCTGGCTTGGGTATCTGGACGCTCAAAGACTCGAGAGGTCGACCTTGGATTTTCTCTCGATGTTGACCAATCAGGCAGCTGTGCTGGTGGAGAACGCTCGCCTCTTCCAGGCCGTGGAGGGCGAGAGATCGCGACTGGCAGCGATTCTTGAGAGTGTGTCCGATGTGGTCTTGGTCACGGATCAAGAGGATCGCCTGCTGCTGGTCAATTCGGCTGCCGAACATACGTTTGGTATTCAAGCAGAGGCTGTACTGGGCCAGGGCCTGGAGCAGACGGGCCTGGGGCCCGACGTAGTGACTGCCGTTGCAGCCCCTACGTCCGGGGAGGGGCAGTCTCGGGAGTTGGTGCTGCCCAGCGGGAGGGTGTTGTACACTGACGTGTCCACGATAGAGACCTCGCAAGGTGAGGAACTTGGCCGGGTTGCCGTGATGCGGGACATCACTCGCTTCAAGGAGCTCGACGAGATGAAGTCCGAGTTCCTGACCACCGTCTCCCACGATCTTCGAGCGCCATTGACTTTCATGCGGGGTTACGCCGACAGACTCGACGCCGTGGGGCACCTCAATGAGAAGCAAGAGCTCTACGTTGAGAACATTCTGCAAGGGGTGCAACGGATCGATGATCTGGTGCTGGAGCTCCTTGATTTGAGCCGGATCGAAGCTGGCTTGGGCGTGGAGAGGAGGCCTTGCCACTTAGGAGTGGTTGTGGCTGAGGCCGTGAGCAGCCTTCGAGGGCGAGCGGCGGCAAAGGGTATCTCATTGCAGATCGATCCCCCGCTCGATCTCTCCGAGGCGCGGGAGGACGGCCTAGTATCTGGCGATAGGGCGCTTCTTCGCCAAGCAGTCGTCAATCTGTTGGACAATGCCATCAAGTACACGCCAGCCGGGGGGAACGTTTCGACAGGCTTGTCCGTCGAGGCACGAAATGGCAATCGTTATGCTACGATTCGTGTGGCTGATACGGGTATTGGCATTGCGCCCGATAAGCAAGTCCGTCTCTTCGAGAAGTTCTATCGCGCGAAGCGGAGTGATCGATCGGAGGCTTCAGGAACGGGTTTGGGACTTGCCATTGTGAAGTCGATTGTGGAGAGACACGAGGGAGAGGTCTGGGTGGAGAGTAGGTTGGGTCAGGGAAGCACGTTTTCTATGAGCTTTCCGCTCGCCGACGATGCGTCAAGCTGGTCAGAAGAGTAGAAGCGATCGAATTCGATGAAGGGGGGACAAGATGGTAACGACTCTCAAAGCCATAATAGCAGTTTCCTTGTTCTTGCTGGGCCTGTCCTCGTGTGCAGCTGGGTTGTGGACAATCCTCTCAAGACAGTACCAGAAGATGCTGAAGAGCATTTCCGCTCACTCGGCCAGGGTAAGCAGCAAGGCGGTGACCGACGCAGGCCTGGCGCCTCTCCTTGACGCTATGTCGGGTCTCGTCTCGGCGATCGATAAGCTGGTTCGTACCTCGATCGGCGTTGGTGTCTTTCTCTGTCTGATGGGAGTGGTTCTGTGCCTTGCTTCCTTCTGGATGCTTTCGACGCTGTAGGAGATCCTTATGATTGATGTTGAGGTGCGAGAGAACCGAATCGGGCATCATTGCGACCTGGCTGTGGCTCATTGGGAGTCCGGAGAAGAAAGTGAAGCCGCTTCCGAATTTCAGAGCGCTCTCCGTGAGACGGACCGCCTCTATGCGGCGGTTTCGTGCGCATTGGGGATAATACTCCAGAGACACGGGAGCTACGAGGAGGCCCTCGATGCTTTCGAGCGTGGTCTCTCTCGCGTGCCGGAGGACGGCGTCTGTCTCTACAGGGCCGGTGTCACGCTGAACCGGCTGGGCCGCTTCGAAGAGGCTTTGGAGAAGCTAGAAAAGGCTCTCGACTGTCAGCTGGATCGGGCGGTGGTCTATCAGGAGATTGGTCGCGCCTATCGGGAGAGAGGATGGTACAGTGAGGCTTTGCATGCTTTGGAGCAAGCCCTTGAGCTGGACGAGGAGAAAGCTTCCCTCCATCGAGACACCGCCAGCGTGTTGAGCAAGTTAGGCCGGCAGGAGCAGGCTACTGCTCATCTCCGTCGAGCCTTGGCTCTGCTGTCCGACGAGCCGAATGCTGCACCGCCATCTGAGAAGGTTTCGAAAGCTGTTGGAGCGGCTCATCCCTTGGATTCGGAAGAGGACAGGACATCGCTGGAGGCTGCCTGGCGGCACGAGTTGGGATCTGTGTATGAGAGCGCGGGCCGATTGCAGGAGGCTGTAGAGGCCTACAACAAGGCTGTGTCGCTGGAACCCGTTCATCCAGTCTATAACCACGATCTCGGCAAGGGGTTTGGATATCTGGGGGAGATCGATCAGGCTGTGCGTCATCTCCGTCGCGCTGTTGAGCTCTCTCCAAACCGAGCTGAGTGGCACGGAGACCTGGCCGAAGCTCTCAGCGTCGCGGAGCAATGGTCCCAGGCGCTGAAAGAGTATCATATCGCCATAGACATAGATCGAGAGGAGGCCAGCTACCATTATGGGGCAGGGCGCGCTCTCTATCAGCTGAAGGACCACGGTGCTGCAATAGAGGCCTTGGACCGGGCCAGCGCATTGGCCCCTAGTCACGCGCCGACACATCACCAGAAGGGTTTGATATGCGAGTCTGAAGGGCGATGGGAAGAGGCGCTGGAGGCGTACCGTCTGGCCTGTGCTCTCGCTCCCGACCAGCCCTCTTACTACTGCGACCTGGGCGCGGCCTACGGCCGTCTTCAGAAACAGGATGAGGCGCTCAAGACGCTGCGCAAGGCTGTCTATCTGGAGGAGTCGTCCGCATCGGCATCCCCTCGCCTGCAGCAGGTCTACGGTCAACAAGGCAAGGTCTATGAGGATCTTGAGGCATATGATGAAGCCCTGGCGGCCTACAGTAGAGCAGCCAGGCTGTTGCCGAACCTGGGCGGTTCCTACTGGCTGCGGGCCGGGGTGGTCTGCCAACGTCTGAAGCGTCACGAGGAGGCGCTGAAGCTTCTGCTGGGGGCTTGTGAGCGCCTGCCCCAAGACCCGACGCCTTACTACCACCTCGGTCTGAGCTATGAACACATAGGAAGGCCAGATGAGGCTCTGGGCGCGTATCGGCGAGCCGTCAATCTAGCTCCTCGCGAGCCATCCTACCGGCTCAGGCTGGGGCGGATCGCTCATCATCTTGGTCGCCTGAACGAGGCAGAGGATGAGACGTGGCGAGCGTTGCAGTTGAACCACGATGATCCTAGTATCAGAGCCCAGTTAGGAGCCATCGCCGAGGACAAGGGAGAGGACGAAGAGGCACTCGTTCAGTACCAACGGGCCGCAGAACTGATGCCCGACGAGGTGCGCTACTCGAAGAAGGTTGCCTCGCTCTACCGGGGGAAAGGGGACTACGAGAAGGCCTTGGAGGCGCTCAAAGCTGGCCTCCGGGTGGCGCCCAAGGACGCTGATCTTCACAATGAACTTGGAAACCTCTACCGGAACCAGGGTGATGACGAGCAAGCACTAGAGGCCTATGACGCGGCCATTAGGCTGCAGCCGAAGGAGCCGATCTACCATCGGAACAGAGCTTCTGTCTTGAGGAGCCTAGGACGCATTAGTGAGGCAGCACGGGGCCTGCGTAAGGCTATTCAGCTCGATGACGGGTACGCGGATGCCTATCATCAACTAGGAGCTGTTCTCGCGCTTCAAGACCGCAGACAGGAGGCCCTGGAGGCCTTCCAGATGGCACTGCAGCTCTCGCCAGAGAGCCCGAAGATGACCTACGACTATGGCAGATATTGCCAGCGTCTTGGCGATCACGAGGAGGCGATTGATGCTTTGAAGCGCTCGCTTTTCCTCGCGACTGACGAGGGCCGGGCAGGTTGGCCCCAAGCCCTCTTCCATCTGGGCCAATCCTATCAGGCGCGAGGGAACTTGGAGAAGGCTCTGCAGAACTACAGTCGAGCGGCCGAATTGGCCCCCCAGGAGGCTGCGTACCCACGGGCGATAGGTGGTATCTACCGGCAGATGGACCGGATAGACGATGCGATCGGTCAGCTAGAGGAAGCCGTCACGATGCGGCCGGAAGACGCGTCGTTGCGAACGGCATTGGGCGAGGCCTTTGTCGCCAAGGGGTGGCTGCCGGAGGCTCTCGATCACTATCGCGAGGCTGCTCGGCTGGCGCCTGAGGAGGTCGTCCACCATCGCCGTGTTGGCATGACGTTGAGCAAGCTGGGCAGACCAGCCGATGCCGTCGAAGCTCTTGAGAGAGCGGTTGGTGTGAACCCCGATGATGCGAAGGCGCACTATGAACTGGGCCGGATGTACCGCCGGTTGGGTCGGGACTGCGAGGCGGTGGCAGAGTATGAGAAGGCAGCTAAGTTGGCACAGGAGCAGCCAACGTATTACCTCCATCTCGCCGAGGCACTTCATAGAGTTGGTGAGCGCCAACGAGCTACCGAGTCTCTCTCCAAGGCGATCAGCCTCGATCCAGAGGATGCTCAGGCCCATTACAGGCTTGGCCTGATGCTTGCGGAGGAAGGGGAGGATGAGCGGGCCCTCGCTGAGTATCGAAGAGCTTCGTCAATCGCCCCCGATCACGCCGGTTATCATCGCGAAATCGGCTCAGTCCTCTATCGTCTGGGGAGCCTTGAGCAAGCCATTGAGGCGCTGCGGCAGACATTGCGCCTGGACGAAGAGGACGCGGAGGCTTACGCGCTGCTCGGTCAGGCCTGTGCGGCGACCGGCGATGACGACAGTGCCCTGAAGGCCTATCAGAAGGCGATCGCGCTGGCGCCAGAGTCAGCGGTCTATCATCGTCGCCTTGGTCGCGTCTTCCAGAGGCGCGGAGATCTTCAGAGCGCCGTTGACGCGCTCCAGCAGGCGATTTCGCTTGACGGCTCCGATGCCGAGGCCCACGAGACGCTGGGCGAGATCTGGGAGGTTCAAGCTGGCGATGACTTCAGGCATTTGGAGGAGGCACTGTCTGAGTATCGTCAGGCGGTCGATTTGACCCCAGATGTGGTGAGGCACCATCGAGCGTGTGGACGGGTTCTTCGCAAGCTCGGGCGGCTTGCAGAGGCCCAAGAAGCGTTGGGGGAGGCCCTGCACGTTAATCCGGAGGATGCGGACTCGTACTATGAGATGGGACTCACGCTTGAGGCCCGGCAAGAGTATCAAGCCGCCCGTTCTGAATACGAGGAGGCCATTGCGCTGCGTCCTGAAAAACTCCAGTATCGACTTCGACTGGGCGCTGTTTGGCGGAAGATCGGTCTTCGAGCTCGCGCATTACGACAGGTTGGCCTCACTGAGCGGTCGGAAGAGGAGGGCTACATAGCCTCAGAAGGTTACGACGAGGGCATTGCTTCTCTTAAGACCGCTGCAGAGCTGGGGGCCGATGAGGCGTCTGGGGAGGATGCAACAACCCTGCATGGTGAGCTTGGCGCACTGCTCTTCCTGCGCGGACGCCTGGATGAGGCCATATCGGAGCTGCGACGCGCTCTCGAAGCAGCGCCTGAGAATCCCTTCCATCATCGCATACTGGGTATGGCCTATCGAGCGATCGAGGACTACGAAGGCAGCGTTCGAGAGTTGCGTATGGCGGAAAGCTTGGGGCCCGAGTGCCCCGAGACGCAGTATGAGTTGGCCTTGACGCTGGAGCAAATGGGCGAGAGGCAGGGGGCTCGAAAGGAGCAAGCGAAGGCGGAGGCAGTGGTGGCGCTGAGGAAGGCAACGCGTTTGGCACCATCGTCGGCGATCTACCATTACGCGCTGGGTGAAGGCTTGCTGCGGAGAGGTCGCTATGATCAGGCAAGAGTCTCCTTGGAGCGAGCTGTAGAGCTTAAGCCTGACGTGGCCCCTTGGCACGCTACGTTAGGGGATCTGTACACCAAGCTGGATTGTCACGACAGGGCCTCGGAGGCGTATGGGCGGGCTCTGCAGTTGAAGCCCAAGGAGGTAACCTATCTCCATCGGGCGGCACTGGCGTACAATCGCCTGGGATTGGAGGGGGAGAGCGGAGATCTACTGGAGAAGGCGGTGGCGCTGGATCCGACCAACGCGGAGATTCTCTCGGATCTTGGAGATGTCTACTTCCATCGCGGGAGGCACCATAAGGCGCAGGAAATGTATGCCCAGGCAGCGGAGCTGGAACCGAAAACCCCGGCCTATCTGCTTGACCTTGGTGAGGTGGCCCTTGAGCTGGGCGACACGGATGAGGCCTTAAGGAAGTTCAAGGAGGCTATCGACTGTGGCGAGGACTACACGCCAGCCTATGAGCGCATTGGGGCCTTGTATGAACGGAAGCAACAATGGAAGAAGTCCTTGGAGGCCTATCGTCAGGCGTCCGTTCTCCAGCCTGATAGCGCCCTCTTTCACTTCAAGGTGGGTGCCGTGCACAAGCAACTGGGGCGGTACGAAGAGGCCGGCGAACACCTGGAGAAGACGGTCGAACTGAATCCTCGGATGACCGAGGCTTACAGTCAACTCGGCGAGGTTTATGAGACACAACAACGCTATGACGAGGCGATGCAGGCCTATGAGCAGTCGATCGTGATAGCGCCCGAGCAGGCTGTCCATCACAAGAGAATGGGCAAGCTGTGTCGCAAGCTTGGGCACCTTGACAAAGCTCTGGTACACCTCCGAGAGTTGGTCAACCTGGAACCGGAGCGCGCGGCGAACTACTTCGAGCTAGGGAAGGCCCATGAGGCGCGTGAGGCGTATGACGAGGCGCTGGAGGCCTATCTTGAGGCCTGCGAGCGGATCGACTCAGCCGCTCCTGATGCCGAGGAGGCGGAATACCATTACAGCGCCGGTGTTATGTACAAACACCTGAAACGGTACCCGGAGGCTGCCGCAAAGCTCCGTAAAGCTATCAAGCTGCAGCCCGGTCACGCCGACGCTTATAAGCAGTGGGCGGCGGTGAGCGCTATGTCGTTTATCTGGCGCGAGCGTCGGAATGTCTGATTCGGAGGGCAGAATGGTGAGATCGTCGTCGAAGCGCCTGTCGGGCATCGAGACCATAGAGGCAAGCCGTGATGCTGCTGGTCGAGTCCCTAAAGCGGTGAGGGAGGCGGAGAGTGAGGTGCAGCGTATGATCACGGCGCTCGCCGAGGTCGAGGATCCCGGCAAGGTCTCAGAGCGTATCCCGTCTGCTTCCGCTTTGCCCGAAGCCGAGGCGTGTCGTTCGACAAAGTCCGATGACCTCTACCTTATCGTCTCCAGCAAACGGGCCCTGACGAAGAAATATGGATCCCTTGGGTTCGAGCAGTTGGACAGCGATCTACGCGATCTCAAGCTGGCGATTGAGATGGGGAGTCAACGCCGCTCCCCGCTCAGTCTAGAGGTGGTGGTGGCCTACATTGACGACGAGACGTCCCTGACCCGGTTCGGCCTCAAGCCGGTGGAGCCAACCAATCCGTGGCAGGTGAAGAAGCTCGTGGACAGCATAGATGAGCAGCTGGCAGAAGAGGAACGAGAGGTCCGATATCTGCTTATCGTCGGAGGCGATGGCATTGTCCCGTTCCACCGTTTGCCCAATCCTGTTGATGACCAGGATTCAGATGTTCCCTCCGACAACCCGTATGCGAGTCGTGATGCCAATTACCTGATTCCGGAGCGAGCGGTAGGTAGACTGCCCGATGGTGAGCAAGAAGGGGTTGGGTTTCTCCACGCTCTCATTCAGACCTCGGCGGAGGCGCATCGACGCGCAACCGTCTCCAAGGGGTTGCTGGGCACCTTGAGCGCTTTGCTCAGTGGGATCAGTGGTCCCGATGGCAATGGACAGGGCGTGGGGTACTCGGCGAGTATCTGGCGAAAGGCCTCGCGCGCCGTGTTCCACGTGATCGGAGACGACGGTCGTTTGAGGACGTGTCCGCCTCTCACCTATGAAGGGTTTCAAGTTTTGGAACCACCTCACTTCAGCTATTTCAACCTCCATGGGACTGAGGACGGGCCGAACTGGTATGGTCAACGGGACACCCTGTTTCCGGCTGACTATCCTCTCTTCCCGCTGGCTCTGCGTCCTCAGGATCCGAGTGTCAGGGAGCATGCGAATGCCGTGGTCTTCACCGAGGCCTGCTACGGAGCGAACATCCTGGGGAAGGATGAGGCCAATTCGATTGCTTTGCGGCTTATGGCGGTAGGGGCGCGAGCTGTGGTCGGCTCGACCAAGACATCTTATGGCTCCATTGAGCCACCGCTGTTGGGGGCTGACCTGGTAGGCAAGCACTTCTGGGAGGGATTGCAGGCGCGTCTGACGGTCGGTCGGGCCTTGCAGCACGCCAAGGTGACGATGGCAAGTCAGATGCAGGAGCAGCAGGGCTTCCTCGACGATGAGGATCAGAAGGCGTTGATCAGCTTCGTGTTATACGGAGATCCTTCGCTGGCGGTCACGCCGATTCCCAGGCCAGCGGCGGCGAGGGCTTCTGTAGACGGCTTCTGTCCTCCGCTGATCTGTTCCAAGCGTGGGGAGCTTCCGAGGGGCCGACCCGTCAGTCCTGCATCGGACGATCTGGTGGCCGCGGTGAAGGCTCGTATTGAGACCAGCTTGCCTCACATGTCGCACGCTCGTGTGCAGGTGAAGCCTTTGACAGTCTGCCCTAGTGTGTGGGAGGGCAATCGTGATCAGCATCATGGTGCTCTATGGGACTCGATGACCTCCTCCTTGGAGCAGAAGGGGTTGAAGCGAGATGGTTGGGCGCTTACGTTGCATAAGGAGATCAGGATCAGAGGGGGCAGCGCACATAAGCAGGTCGTCAAGGTGGTCGTGGACGACAAGGGTCACATCCTGAAAATGGCTGTGTCGAAGTAGATGGTGGACTTGAGCGACAATGTTGTTGGGTGAGTTCCACTGCAGCACCGATGGGAAGGGGCGCTTATCGATCCCCTCAGCGTTTCGCGCTGCATTTGTTGAGGGGGTAACGGTGACGCGCGGCATCGAACGTTGTCTCCTGGTCTACCCTGCTGCTGAATGGGAGGACCTGGCTCGGAAGGTATGCGTGTTGCCTCTCACGAGTCAGCCTGCTCGCACGTTTGCCCGGTTCATCTTTTCGGGGGCCGCAACCTGTGTTCTTGATCGAGCTGGTCACCTGCCCTTGTCTGATCAGCTTCGTCGGTACGCCCGCATCGAGGACGAGGCCATTGTCGTCGGCCTCGTTTCTCACCTGGAGATCTGGTGCCCCAGGCGGTGGCAGGAAACGAGGAGATCCTTCATCGAGGACGGCGCTGACCTGGTGGAGAAGCTGACCGAGTTCGCGATATAGTGTGGAGAAGGGGAGGTTGAAGATGGAGAAGACGATGAGGGTGTCTGTGGATCGTTGGCTGGGAGCGTCCATCAAGGTAATTGGCATCGGCGGGGCTGGCAGCAACGCGGTCGATCGCATGATTCAAGTGGGCATCCCGGGGGTCGGTTTCATCGCTGCCAACACGGATTCTCAGGCGCTGGCCATGTCGGAGGCATCGTGCAAGATCGCTCTGGGCGAGAAGTTGACCGAGGGACTCGGGGCCGGGGGTGACCCCACCATTGGGGCTGAGGCTGCTGAGCGAAGTCGGCGACGGCTCTCGGAGGCGCTGCAAGGCGCTGACATGGTTTTCATCGCCGCCGGCATGGGAGGAGGAACCGGCACGGGGGCATCCCCGGTCGTGGCTCGCATTGCGCGGGAGCAGAACGCACTGACGATCGCTGTCGTCACCAGGCCCTTCTCTTTCGAGGGGAGTAGACGGGAGATGGTGGCTGAGGAGGGAATCAACCAACTACAGGAGACCGTGGATACTCTGGTGGTCGTCTCCAATGACCGGCTGCTGGATGTGGTCAACGAGCGGGTCTCCCTCGATATCGCCTTTCGCATTGCCGATGAGGTGCTCCGGCAGGGCATTCAGGGTATCTCCGAACTTGTCACCCGACCCGGCTTGATCAATCTCGACTTCGCCGACGTCAGGTCCGTTATGAGTGGGGCGGGGGGCGCGTTGGTGTCCATCGGGCATGGAGAGGGAGAGGACAAGGTCGTGGACGCAGCCAAGATAGCCCTTGGCAGTCCACTGCTCGACATTGAGTCGGTGAAAGGAACCAGGGGGTTGTTAGTCAATATCACAGGGGGTGAGGATCTCACCTTGGCAGAGGTTGACAGCGCCATGAAGATGATATCTCGTGCTGCGCTGCCCGAAGCGGAAATCCTATTTGGGGCGGTCGTCGATCCTAAGATGGAGAACCGTGTCCAGATCACATTGATCGCCACCGGGCTGGGGGTCGAGAGAATGGCAGCTCTGCCCGTGAAGGGGGATGATGCCACAGAGTCGTTTAGTGCGGCTATGATGTTCGGCGACGGTGGCGCCTTGGCTGGGACTAAGCCGGCTTTTCTGCGCTCGGCTGCGCAGATGCAGACTGGTTGGGGAAATTAACTATGGGCGGGCTAGACGATCGATACATCGATAAGGCGAAGAAGCTGGTGACCGAGACGTTCCCAGAGATGGTTGACACCGAACCCTCCGTGTCTGAGAAGCGATCTCACGGAAAGAGGATGGGAAGAAGCATCGCGCACTCTCCAAGCCCGGGGCGCCGTGGACACTATGTACTGACGTTCGAAAAAGATGTCTCGCTGCCGGGAGGTCAAAGCCTGAAGCGGCTGGTGCGGGTGACCATGGACCAGTCTGGGGAGGTTGTCAAACTGACGTCATCGAAGTAGCGTTCCACCCGAGATGAGTGTCAGCCTTCGAAGCGGTAGCCCATACCGTGCTCGGTGAGGATGTAGCATGGGGAGTCTGGCTCGGGCTCGATCTTCTGCCGCAGCCGCCAGACGTAGAGGCGGACGTAGCCTTTTTCGTCGATGTACTCAAAGCCCCAGACGTGCTCCAGGATTTGATCGAATCTGAGGAGCCGCCCACGGTTCTGCACCAGGAAGAAGAGCAGTTTCTGCTCTGTAGCCGTGAGATCAACGATCTCACCGCCGCAGCGTACCTCTGCCCGCTCCGTGTCAATCGACAGGTAGGTATCCGAGTAGGCTACGTCATCCGTTTGCTCCGGCTGCAAGGATCGTGTGCGCCGTAGAACCGCCTCGACCCGAGCCTCGAGCTCCCGCATGCTGAAGGGCTTGGAGACGTAGTCGTCGGCGCCCAGCTTGAGTCCCTTGACCCGCTCGGTCTCCGCCCCGCGGGCGGTCAGCATAATGACGGGCACGTCCGTCATATCCCGGATGCGCTTGAGCACTTCCCATCCGTCGATGCCGGGCATCATGACGTCGAGGCAAACGAGGTCAGGATGGGACTGGTAAAGCTTTCTTAGACCCTCGCTTCCCTTCTTAGCCTTAATGACGCTATAGCCGTGCCGATCGAGATAGAGTTGCAGGGCACGTAGCAGGGCTTCATCATCATCGACGATGAGCAGTTTCTGCTTTTTGTCGTCGTTCAAGACTGTGCTCCTGTTCCATAGATCGTCGGGTTGTTGATGCGACCGCGATCCCACTGGCAAGTGTACACTCACTCTGCGCATTTGGCAAGGAAACGCTCGCGGGTTCCCCTAAGGCGACTTGCGCGTTTTTGGATGTGGGAGTACACTAGCCTATGTCCAGGGGCCTCCGTTTCTGCGGTGGTTTGCTGACTGGGAGCGTAGGGGCGGCGCTTGGTTTTCTGGCTTGTCCGATTGGACGAAGAGCAGGGATGGATCAAGGGACGATAGCCGTCATTGCCGTGTCGGTGCTTCTCGCTGTATGGTACGTCGCCGGTCACCTCTACAATCGACGTCGCGGTCGCCACCTCCTTCGTTGGTTGGAAGCAGGTCTTGACGTCCTAGGAGGCGAGATGGAGGCAGGCTGGGTCGGGTCTCCCGCCTCTGGCGCCCGGATCAACCTGAGAAAAACGCGCCCTCCATTTCGACGGCTGGAGGTCACCCTGTTGCTCGAGAATCGCGAGATCCCTCTCCTCTGGCTGCTAGATTGGCTGCGCGGGAGGCACGACAGGGCTATCGTGCGGGGCACGCTTCGGTCTCCCCGCCGCGGAGAGGTAGAGGTGACCTCATCGCGGGATGTCGATCCAGTGACCAATCCGTGGACGAGGCAAGACGGGCCGCAGGGGCTCACCGTTGTCTATCGTGGTCCCAAGGGTGAGCGGATGGCCGCTGCACTGGGACCCTGGCTCGAAACCTATGGATCCCATCTACGTCGTTTCCAATGGCGCAAGCAAGATCCTCACATCAACCTTCAACTTAGAATCGCCGGACTACTCGACACGAATGCCGAGACATTTCTTACTGACTTGAGCACCGCTTTACGGGCGAATTGACGAACGTGATGGTTGCCAACCCCCATGGGGACAGAGTTCCAGTCGGGGCTTAGTGATTGGTCGGGGGCAAAGAGGAGGTGATCGAGAGCGTTGATAAGATCCTGCGTGTCTCAGCGATCTAGGAGCGATGGCTGTCAGTGACGTCCGGACTTACTACATACAGAGGAGGTACCAAGAATGAACGCGATTGTCGTTCTGGTTATCGCGGCTATCGGTCTCGGCGTGGGCTATTTCCTCTACGCGAGAAGCATCAACCGCAACATCATCCAGCCCGACGACAGCAAAGCCACGCCGGCGAAAATGTATATGGATGGCGTCGATTTCACGCCGGCCAGCAGAAACGTCCTCTTCGGCTATCAGTTCAAATCAATTGCTGCGCTGGGGCCCATCGGAGGTCCCATTGTAGCGGCTCAGTACGGTTGGTTGCCTGGGCTTCTATGGATCATCCTGGGCACCTTCTTCATCGGCTGGGTCCAGGACTACGCCAGCATCGTGGTCCCTATGCGCGAGGAGGGGGACACCTTTGGTGCCCTGAGCTACAAGCTTATCTCCCCGCGGGCCCGCAACATCTTGCTCATCTTCATCTACCTCTATCTCCTGCTCATTATGGGGGCCTTTGGTCAGGTGATCGGCATCAACTTCATGTCGACGCCGACGGTGCCATTTGGGCTCCTCTCCATTCTCCTGATGGGGATTCTGGCGGGGCAGATGACATACAAATGGAAGCAGGACATCATCCTTACCACGGTGATCACCGTCGCGGTCGCTCTCGGCGGCATCGTGCTGGGGCAGACGCCCTTCATGACGAACATTTTTGCTGGGCTCAATGAGGCCCTTGGGGCGTCCGGGCAGAAGTACTTCTGGTCCATCGCCTTCGCCGTCATTTGCTACCTGGGTGCCGTGCTTCCGATATGGCGCTGGGCCCAGCCCACCAACTACGTCTCCTTCTGGATCGTGGCTTTGGGGATGGCGGCCGGGATTCTGGGCATGATCGTCTGGACCTTCCGGGGTGGCGCCACCTTCGGCGACTTCCCGGCCTTCACCAGCTTCAACGTTGCTGGCCTTGGCCCCTTGTGGCCCATTCTCTTCGTCACCATCGCCTGTGGTGCCGTCTCCGGCTGGCACAGCCTGGTCTCCAGTTCCGGCACGGCGCGGCAGATCGAGAAGGAGAGCGACGCGCTCCCCGTGGGCGGCGGCGCTATGTGGATGGAGATGGTCGTGGCCATCATCGCGCTGCTGACGGCCACGGCGGCCACCGGCAGCTGGGAGGCCTATCAGGAGGCGTACACCGGCGGCAAGTTTGGCGTCTTCGCAGTGGGCCTCGCTGAGTTCATGAGACGGGTCGGGATCCCGGTGGGCTTCGGCAATGCCTACGGCATGGTCTTCCTCACCATCATGGGCTTGACCATCTGCTACCTGGTGGTGCGCTTCATGCGCGTCGCCAGCGCTGAGTTCCTCGGCGGTACGATCCCGATCTTGAAGAACATCCACATCGGCGCCATCGTGGCGCTTCTCCTGTCGCTCCTGGTCATCTGGACCGGCGTGTGGCAGACGATATGGGTGCTCTTCGGCGGGGCGAACCAGATGATGGCCTCGCTGGCGCTGATGATCATCACCATCTGGCTGACGTCCCAGGGTCGGGTGGCGACCTGGACCTTCTGGCCCGCTGTCTTCATGTATATCACCACCATCGCTGCCCTCGGATACACCGGCTATAACGCGCTGAGCCAGGCCTTCCAGGGCGCGAGCGTCGCAGGCAATCTCATCGCGGGCGGGATTGCCGCGGTGCTGATCGTTTGTGCGCTGATCCTCGGCTACGATGGCGTCCAGGCTCTGACGCGAGAGCAGCGGACAGCGGCGGTTCGGAGGGCCTGACCTGATTGCTGGCGGTGGGAGAAAGGGCCCCCGACCGCTTCCATCGCCGCGCATAGGGCTCAGGTCACTGCGGCGAGCGTGGCGGCACGCCGCGCCCGGTCGTCTAGGACGCACTCGGGTAGCCGTGGAGCAGATTCGAGGAGCGGTTTGTCGAAACGACGAGGCGGCTGGTGAGAGGTAGGTATGGAGACGATTCGCTGGGAACATATCGAGGGTAGGATCGGCCGGATAGCCCGGGCTGCCAAGGAGATCCTCTACGGGATGACGGTCTACGAGTGGGTGCGCGAGTCGCGGAAGGCGCGCGGCGAGCTGGAGCGCATCTTCATCCTGATCGTATTCGGCGATCTGCTGGGTGTCCCCATCCTGCCTCCGTACTACACGATGCGTTTGCTCCCGTATGTGGTACCCAAACTGGAGACGTGGCGTCGCAGCATGCTCAGGGAGCGGGATCTCACCGATCTGTTCGACCAGGAGATCGGTTGAGGCCGATGGGCGATGAGGTGCGTCGCCGTGACCTCGGATCGTGGGACGGATCCAGGCGGTTGTTTCGGACCCTCTAACGATGGTGGGCGCATGCGCAGGTTTCGCGCAGACGATCTGATAGTTGAGAGAGGTAAGGATAATGAC
>CAZEQC010000032.1:0-27252 GCA_964514285.1 uncultured Anaerolineales bacterium
GTGTCGACCACGAAGCGCGCCTCGTCGTCCTGGTCGTAGGCCTCGTGGACCACGATCTCTGGCCCCTCACCGCGCTCTGTGAACAGCTGCTTATCCACCCGATCCCGGTTGTGGCGGATGACAGCCTGGGCGGCGTCGAGGATCGTCTGCGTGGAGCGATAGTTGCGCTCCAGGAGAAACGTCTCAATCTCTGCATGGTCGTTCTGCAAACGGCGGATATTGCGGTAATCGGCCCCTCGCCAGCGGTAGATCGACTGATCCTCGTCCGCCACGCAGAACAGATTGTGATGCTGCCCCGAGAGCTGCCGCAGAAGCGCGTACTGGGCCTGATTGGTGTCTTGGAACTCGTCCACCAGGATGTGGCGATACCGCTCCTGGTACCTGGCCAGCACGTCTGGCCTCTCCCTGAACATCGTGGCCGTCACCATGAGCAGGTCGTCGAAATCGAGCCCGCTGTTAGCCGCCAGCAGTTCCTGATAGCGTTCATAGACGCGCTTGACAATCTCACCGTAATAGGACTGAGCGGCGTAGGCCTGGGGCGGCACCAACTCACTCTTGGCGTGCGAGATAGCCGACTGCATCGAGCGCGGACGATACCGCTTGTCATCCAGGTTCAAGTCCTCCAGCGCTTGCTTGATCACCTGTCGTTGATCGTCGGTGTCGAAGATGACGTAGTCCCGGGAGATGCCGGCGGCCTCGGCCTCCCGGCGCAGGATTCGAGCGCAGGTAGCGTGGAACGTACCCAGCGAGAGCTCGCGCGATCGTGAGGCCCCCAGGAGCCCTTCCAGCCGCTCCCGCATCTCGCGGGCGGCCTTGTTCGTGAACGTGACCGCCATCACCCGCCATGGCGCAACGTCGTGCTCCAGCACGAGCCAGGCGACGCGGGACGTCAAGACACGCGTCTTGCCACTTCCAGGACCGGCCAGCACCAGAATCGGGCCAGCCGGCGCGGTCACAGCTCTTTCTTGTTGAGGATTAAGTGTCTCCAAGAAGTCCATAAACCATCCATCCGCTCATCGTGTCACGTTCTGCCCCGTGGTAGCGTGCGTGGATCAACGCTCTGTTGCGAAAGACTGACCAGCTCCGAGGTCGTACCCCCTACGGATGAGCTGGCCTGTTTGAGATTATACCATCGGCAGCTTCGTTGTCGAGCGAGGTCTTTGTGGTATAATCTTAGATCGTGACAAAAGAAAAGGAAACAAGCGATCTAGATCAACCCACCGCCGCTGAGGTGGTTGAAGAGGTCAAGCGCCGGCGACGGGAACGGCAAGCGAAATCGGCCGAGACCACCAGGAAGCTCGTCCTCACCGCCGACCGTTTCATCTTCTGGCTATCTAAACGTTGGTTGGGCGTGTTCAATACCCTGGCCTTTGTCTACGTCGGCTTACCCTTTCTGGCGCCGACGCTTATGCACCTCGGCGCGGAGACAGCAGCCTCGTTGATCTACACCATCTATAGCCCCTTATGCCACCAGCTGCCGCAGCGATCCTGGTTTCTGTTCGGCCCTCAGATCGCTTATCGGTTGCCAGAGTTGATGGCCCTGGCACCGGACGAGGTGGTCGACGCCTTCTCCAACAGCTTCGTGGGGAATGAGGCCCTGGGGTACAAGGTAGCCTTCTGCCAACGTGACGTCGCTATCTATGGCGCCATCTTCCTCTTTGGCTTGATATACAGCTTGTTGCGGCGACGCTGGGATATCCAGCCGCTGCCCTGGTGGGCCTATATCATCCTGGGCCTCGTGCCAATGGGCCTCGACGGAGGGTATCAGTTCCTGTCATACGCCCTGCCGCTCGTCTTTCCTGGCATCTCCCTGGAGCCTTATGAGACAACACCCTTGATGCGTCTCATCACCGGGACCCTGTTTGGGGGAGCCACGGTTTGGCTCGCTTACCCTTACGTTCAAGAATCGATGGAGGACGTTCAGGCCTCGCTGGAGCGTCGTTTCGGATGGGCGTAGCCTGTCGCCTACCAGCTCCCACATTGGAGGACCTTGCGGAGCTTCCCCACCAGAAGCGACGAACGGACCATCGCTGAGAGACGCAGGATACCGTAGTTGCCTCGATGAAACGAGACTCTGTCAACGGCGTTGTATACTACAGATTCGAAGGCCTGAAAGACGTCGCGGGCCTTATTCACACCGTCCTGACCCGCATTGGAGGCGTCAGCCGGGGCCCCTATGCCACGCTCAATCTGGGACACACGGTAGGGGATGATCTGGAGGCGGTTGAGGAAAACCACCGCCGCGCCTTGGCCCCCTGGGGATTGGATCCCGCTCAGGTCGTCAGCCCCTGGCAGGTGCACGGGGCGACGGTGAAGGTCGTGGGATGCAAAGACCTGGGCACTGTCTGTCCGGAGACTGACGCCCTGGTCACCGACACGCCGGGGGTGCCCTTGATGATGCGCTTTGGCGACTGCGCCCCCGTGCTGCTGTGCGATCCAAACCGGCGTGTGGTGGGCATGGCCCACGCCGGATGGCGCGGCGTGGTGGCCGGGGTGGTGGCGTCGTCCATTCAGACGATGGGCGAGCAGCTGGGATGCCGGGCGGAGGATATCTGGGCCGGCATCGGGCCGACCATCGGTCCCTGCTGCTATCAGGTAGGCCCCGATGTCGCAGCGGAGATCGCCGGCGCATGTCCCTCCAACGCTCAGGTCATCCATCGCGTCAATGGTCGGCCTCATGCTGACCTTCCCGCCGCCGTCGAAGCTCAGCTGCGAGCTGCGGGCGTTGAGCAAATCGAGCAGGCCAACCTCTGTACGTCGTGCCGCGTGGATGAGTTCTTTTCACATCGAGCCGAAGACGGACGCACCGGACGTTTCGGCATAGTGATAGGATGGAAAGATGGCTGACATTGCAGGCAATCTGGAGAACGTCCAAGAACGCATCGCCGAAGCCGCTCGTCGTTCCGAGCGGGAACCCGAAGAGGTCACCCTGGTCGCGGTGACTAAGACCTTCCCGGCCCACGAGGTGCTAACCGCCTATGAGGCCGGCGTGCGTCACTTCGGCGAGAATCGGCCGCGGGAAGGGGTAAGCAAGATCACAGCGCTGGAACCCTATGTCTCGGACGAACCGCCCTCCTGGCACATGATCGGCCATATTCAGAGCCGCAAGGCTAGGCTCGTGGTGGAGCACTACGATTTCGTCCACGCCGTCGATCGGCTCAAGATTGCGCGCCGATTGAGCAGCTACGCCGACCAAGCCGGTCGCACCCTCCCGGTGCTGCTCGAATGCAACATCTCGGGCGAGGACTCGAAGTACGGTTTTCCCCTGGAGGACTGGGAGGAGGCCATCTCGAAACAGAAGGCTTTCTTCTCCACCGTTTCGGAGATGTTAGACCTACCAGGCTTGGAGGTGCAGGGGCTTATGACCATGCCCCCCTACGTCGATGATCCCGAGGACGTGCGCCCCCTGTTCATCAGCCTCCGCCAGCTGCGCGACGCGCTGCGCGAACGATTCCCCGCCGCCAATTGGCACCATCTATCGATGGGGATGACTAACGACTTTGAGGTCGCCGTGGAGGAGGGTGCGACTATGGTACGCATCGGACGCGGCATCTTCGGCGCTCGAAGCTAGACAGGCTATCCTACCCCTGGAGAAACGGTATCTATGATAAGTAGCTTGCTCCGTCTCATAAACATAGCCTTTACCCTCTATTCCTTCGCCATTATCGCGCGATCACTGCTCCCTTGGTTCCGGGTCGACCCGTATCATCCAGCCGTGCAACTCCTGATCCAGATCACCGAACCACTCCTGGCGCCGATCCGTCGCAGCATCCCCACCGTCGGCGGGCTGGACTTCTCACCGATGGTGGCGCTGCTCATCCTCTGGTTCATCGAGCAGCTGCTGCGCACTGTGCTTCTCTCGTTTGCTCCCTGATGGAATGAGCCAGATTGGGGTGATCTGGTACAATGGTACTATTGACGATCGAGGGGCCAGCAGGTAAACTATAATCAGCCTTTGGGACGGCTTTCCCGTCCCCCGAGACCTGATAAAGGTTGTCGGTGGTTACCCTCCTTTCGCTATCATGGCCTCCCGATCGGGAGGCCATGATGCTTTATGTCTGATTCACGTCTCCCCAACTGCAATGAGGATCCTCCCACACGTGTCACAATGAATCAGTTCCCCCTGACGCAGTTTCCACTCCGCGCTCGGCGGTACGGTGACGCCACACGCGGAGCAGGCATCGTGACGGATCTGGGCCACCGCCTGGCCACCCTTCTGCTCACGAACGCGCTCGTAGGTTGCCAGGGTGCGAGCATCTAAGCGAGGCTCAATGGACGCCCGTCGCTCCTCGACCTCCTTCAGACGCTCTCGCAACGCCTGCCGCTCCGCCCTAAGATCTGCCACTTTCGCCGACCGGCTTGACTCGACCTCCTCAAGGCGTGCCTCAGCCTCGTCGCGTGTGGCCTCCGCCTCCTCACGGTTGATCATAGCCTCCAGGAGCCTGTCCTCCAGCTTCTGACGTCGCCGTTTAAGGGAGGCGATCTCCGCCTGAAGGTCGCTCAGCTCCTTCGGGTTGGAGACCTTGCCGCCGTAGAGCCGTTTCTCAGAGCGAGACATCTTGCTGGCGAGACTCTCGATCTCCAGTTCCAGGTCGCGTTGCTTAGCCTGCCACGTCTGGACGCGCTTCTGCGCCTCCTGCACGCTCTGACGTGCCTCCCGAAGCGCCCTATCGTCCTTCAGTGCGGTCTCTATCTCCACCAATCGGTGCTGACCAGCGTCCCACTCGCTGTCGAGTTGCTGCAAACGATAGAGCACCTCTCCTCTGCCCATCCCTCTCTCCTCCTCGTCTTCAAATGCAGTGTCGTCGGGAGGAGCCCAACAGCATAGCACGATCTCGCATTGTGCCGCATTGCGCCCCTCGCAGCCCAGCCATCAGCCGCGTGCAAAGCTGAGCTAACCATAGATCCGTGCGTCAAACGCTCACGAACGTCTTCCCTGTCCCCGCGGCCCCGTCATCCGGCCCAGCTCTCACGTAGATGGCTCCGTCTGGTCCGCTGGATCTTCCGACGCGGAACGCCCTTCCGCATCCGAAGCGTGGCGCACTATAAGCGCCACCGTCGCCCCCACAACGAAGACAAGAGCGAAGAGCTGCGCAGCGGCGATAGGCCCGATCATCCAGGCGTCGGGCCTTAAATACTCTAAGAAAAACCGGCCCAGGGGGTAGCCGATCAAGTAGGCCAGAAGGATGTCACCATCCCGCAGCCGTTCCCGGAAGCGACGCGCGATCAGGGCCAAGCCTCCAAACAACAGCAGGCACCAAAGCGACTCGTAAAGGAACGTGGGATGAAAAAGCGTCTCCGGGGGGTACGTCTCCAAGTCGTTATAGGGTGCGATCCGGTATGTCGAATCGATCCTCAACCCCCAGGGAAGCGTCGTCGGTGGGCCGTAAAGCTCCTGATTGATGAAGTTCCCCCAGCGCCCCACAGCCTGCCCCAGGGCCAAACCCGGGGCTCCATAGTCCAGCCATCTCAATGGGCGCAGCCCGGCACGCCAGGCGTAAAGCACGACGCCAACCAGGCCTCCCACGATAGCGCCGTAGATACCTAGCCCGCCCTGCCAGATGTAGAGAATCTCGGCGGGATGCTTCCGGTAGTAATCCCAGCCTACCATCCCTCCCTCGGGCCGGGAGAAGACGTGGTAGAGGCGTGCACCAATGATGCCCAACACAATGGCCATGGTGAGCGCATTCCAGACGTGGTTGGGATCACCACCGTCCTGCCTCGCCCGCAGCGCCGCGTAGAGCGCGCCGAGAACCACGCCGCTGACAATCAGGACGCCGTACCAGTGAATGCCCCAGTTCTCGGTGAAATGAATCAGAAGCGGATCAACAGGTGGCTGCACGGGCTTCTCCCTTCTCCTATCTGAGACAGATTATACCATCGGCGAACTTGTCGTGACAAGCCACCTCATCGAGCCAGCAGCCCCGCCTAGTCCCTTCGCCCGAGGATGGCCATCAGAGCCCGGGCGATCCAGAACGCGCTCCAAGCCCCCACCAACATAGCCACGATGGCCACCATCTGCCTGTCGATGACGGGTTCAACACGCGTTCCTTCTGACGTGACCTCGATGACACCAAGAGGGGAGCTGATCATACCGCCAGCGCCTCCACCGCCCCCCATCCCTGCCTCCAACATCTCATCCTCGGCCTCGGCTATGGGGCCCTGCCCTGCTCCCAACCCCAGGCCATAGCCGATGCGAGCAACCGGCACGACGGTCCGGCCCTCCACCGTCACCGGCTGGCCAAAGCAGGCATTGACGTTCGCCTCCTTCCGTAAGTCGGCAAACGTGTCCAGCAGTCTCTGGATATCAGCCTCCATGATTCTTCCTCCTCTTGCGGATAATCGTCGTCAACACCAACATAGCTGCTGCAATGATCGCAGCAACATAGAACGTGCTATCCATGCCCCAGATACTAAACGCTGCGCCCATCACCGGGGGGCCGATCGTCTGCCCCAGTCGGAGAGCCATCCCATTGACCGCCATAAACGCACCACGGTGCTCGATCGGGGCCAGATCCGCCAGTAGCGTCTGTAGGTTAGGGATACTCAACCCTTGTGCGATACCTAGGAGGACAACAGAAATCCCAAGTGACCAAACGGTGCGAAAGCTGGGAATCGTCAATAGAGCCAGAACGTAGAGAAGGCACGAAATCTGAAGCAACGCCTTTTCCGAGCAGAACCTCACCAGGTTGCCCAATTGAGATGACGTCAGCGCCGTCGTCAACGACATCGCCGACATAGTAAGGCCGATCAAAAACGGTGAGGCCTGGAAGGTGCCCTCCATCAAGAACGGAAAATAGGTCAAATAGGCACCATAGATGATCATAAACGTCATCAGCGTCAGCACGAAGAGCCCTATGGCCTGGGGGTCTCTGATCCTGTCCCACGCACAGGATAGGTAGGTTCCAAGCCCCTCCTCGGCCTTCGGCTCCGGATTCTCCAATCTGATCCTGACGACAAAAGCCAGCGGTAGTGCCAGGATTGAGAGCACAAACGGGTAGTACCATCCCAGCATCGCCAATGCCCCCCCGATAGCGGGATAGCTGGCGGTGCCTACACTTAGCACGCTGGCGTTGCAGCCCATCGCCGTTGTGCGCTCCTGGCCGCTATAGAGATCCCCAATCAGCGTCACGTAGAGGACGCTCAACGCGGCCGCACCAATACCCTGAATGAAACGCAACACCAGCAAGACGCCAAAGTGGCGAGACAGGGAACAGGCACCTCCGGCCAGACCAAAGACCATCAGCGAGGGGATCAGGATACGTTCCCGGCTCCAACGGTCGGCCAGGACACCCAGGACAGGGGTCAAGAAAACCCCCGGTAGCGTGAAGGCCGTGATCAGGTTACCGACGGTCTGAGACGACAAGCCCAGGGAGCGCCCAATACGGGGAAACGCCGGCGTGACGCTGGAGACCCCCAACACGGCCATCAACGTGACGCCAAAGACGATGAGGAGGTTGGGATCCCGGTAGAGGGCCTGCCGGCTACTCTGGGGGGTCTCTGGTGGCATCGTGAACCGTAGGGGAAGGAGGGACTCCAGAGCCCCGTCACCCGCCGTGATAGAAGACGCGATAAATGCGTCCGCCACTGTCGTCGGATATCAGAAGGCTGCCCTCAGGGCCGGTGAGCACATCGACGGGGCGCCCCCACCTGGTGCCATCCTCGCGCAGCCAGCCGGTGGCGAAGTCCTGCACCGCGCCCGGCTCGTTCTCCCGGATGGGCACCCGCACCACTTTGTAGCCGGTCGGCGTCGTGCGATTCCACGAACCGTGGAAAGCAATGAAAAGGTTACCCCGGTAGGCCTCCGGAAAGCGCTCGCCGCTGTAGAACGTGAGCCCCAGCGGCGCGGCATGAGCCTGCATCTCGATAATCGGGTCCTTGACATCCTCGCAGGCGCCAGGCTCGCCATACTCGGGATCGACAATCCGCCCAGCGTGGCAGCGAGGCCAGCCGGCGTCGTCACCCTCCTCCACCACGTAGACCGTTTCCGGTGGCTGGTTGTCCCCCAGCCAATCACGTCCATTGTTCGTGGCCCAGAGCTGGGAGGTGCCTGGCCGAAACGTGATGCCGACGGCGTTGCGCAGGCCCTCGGCGTAGATCATCGCTTCACGCCCATCCGGATCATAGCGCATGATCGTCGCCCGCCGCTCGTCGTCCTCAATACAGACGTTGCAAGAGGAACCAACGGAGACGTAGAGGCTCTCCCAATCGGGGCCAAAGAGAACCGTGCGGGTGCTGTGTCCTCCGCTGGGCAGCCCGCTGACGATCATCTCATCCTCCTGAAACACACCATCGCCATCAGGGTCTCTGAGACGGAGAACGCGCGTCGTCTCGCCCACGTAGAGCGAGCCGTCCCTACAGAAATCGATGCTGCTTGGCGCGTTGAGCCCTTCGGCCGCCACCTCCTCGCCATCCGCCACCCCATCGCCGTCACGGTCGGGCAAACGTAGAATTCGCCCAGCGCCCCGCTCGGCCACGTAGACCTGACCGTCCGGGCCTACCGCCATCATACGAGGATCGCTCAAATTCTCGGCAAAGACGGAGATGCCAAAGCCTGGGGGGAGATTCACCTCATCCCTTGGGGGGACGACTCGCGTGGGGTCTCCCGCCGATTCCGGCGTCGTGGTCTGCGGCGGGCTGGACGGTTCCGTGTTGGCGGTGACCGCCTGCGTCGGAAGTGGTAGGGCCGTCGGCGCAGGCGTGGCTGCGACGTCCCGATGGAACAAGCTCAACACCTGACACCCGCTCTGAGCCAGCGCACTGAGCACGACGAGTCCGATCACCGCCAACTGATTCCTGCTCACAGGTCCCCTCCATTTGGGCTCTGAGTCTCGGATACACAACAGTCTGAGCCATCGCCTGGCCAATCATCTTTCGCACCGCTGATTGGGACAGCACCAGACGTAAGCCGCAAGGTCGGACACCCCGTATTATACGTTCGAAAACCATGTGAGGCAAAACCTAGAATACAGTCAACTCCGCCGAGATCGTGATCGGCCCTCCGTCTCACCTAGGAGAAAGCGAAGATCGGATCCCTCGGACGTCGGAGGAGCGCTCTGCGATGCGCACGTCAGGAGCGGACACCCTGGCTCTGAGCACGACCAGGCCCGGGAGTACGCTTCTCCTGCGGTCCAACGTGTTGTACAATAGGTGCCTATCAGAGATACATCCTATGCTTCTGGACATCTTCCCGTTAGCGATGGAGGTCAAGACGATGAACGACAGCGAAGCATTCACACACGAGACGTTTCTCTCGCCCTTTACGTGGCGCTACGGGTCGGAAGAGATGCGGTCCATCTGGAGTGAGGAGCATAAGCATCGGCTCTGGCGTCGAATCTGGGTCGCGCTGGCCGCTGCTCAACAGCGCGCCGGCCTGGTCACCAGCGATCAGCTGGCCGACCTGCGGGCCCACAGGGACGAGGTCGATCTAGCCCGAACAGCCGAGATCGAGGCTGAGATCCACCACGACAAGATGGCCGAACTGCGGGCCTTCGCCGAGCAGTGCCCCACCGGGGGCCCAATTCTCCATCTAGGGGCCACCAGCGCCGACGTCGAGGACAATGCCGATGCCCTCCGCATCCGCGACGCGCTCGATCTGCTCTTGGAGCGACTGAGGACGCTTCTCACCAGCCTGGTCAATCGCATAGAGGACTATGCCGATCAGCCATGTATGGGCTATACACATCTGCAGCCCGCCGAGCCCACCACCGTTGGCTACCGTCTTGCGACGTATGGCCAGGATCTATTGGAGGACTGGCGGGAGCTGCGGCGCTTGCGGGGGCGCCTGAAGGGCAAGGGGATGAAGGGAGCGGTGGGCACGGCTGCATCCTATGAGCAGCTGCTTGACGACAGGGCCATGACGGCGGGCGAGATGGAGGCAATCGTTATGGAGAGCCTGGGGCTCGAGCCCTATCCCATCACCAGCCAGGTCTATCCTCGGAAACAGGACTACCGCCTGTTGACGACCCTGGCCGGGCTGGCGGCCTCGATCTACCGCTTCGCCTTTGACCTACGGGTACTGCAGGCTCCTCCCATCGGTGAATGGAGCGAGCCCTTCGGCGCCCTGCAGGTGGGCTCGACCGCTATGCCGTTCAAGCGCAATCCAATCAACGCAGAGACGATAGACAGCCTAGCCCGCTACGTCGCTGGTCTGGCCCGGGTAGCCTGGGACAACGCGGCTCACAGCTTATTGGAGCGCACTCTAGACGACTCGGCCAACCGCAGGCTTATGCTACCGGGGGCATTCTTGGCCAGCGAGGAGATCATCCGTCGAGCAAGACGCATCATCGACGGCTTGCAAGTCTACGAGAGCACGCTGGCGCGAAATCTAAACGCATACGGGGCCTTCGCCGCCACCGAGCGGCTTCTGATGGAACTGGGAAAGGTAGGCGCCGACCGCCAGGCTATGCACGAAATGATCCGCCAGCACGCTATGGAGGCCTGGCGCGCTGTGCAGGAGGGAAAGCCCAATCCCTTGATCGATCGCCTGGCAAAGGAGCCGGAGATTTGCCGCTACTTGTCTCCAGACCGTGTGCGGACGTTGCTAGATGCCAGTGACCACATCGGCGACGCCCCGCAGCGCGCGCGACGCATGGCCGCGAGGATCGAGGAGGAAGCCGCGAGAGGGTAAGACGCGTTCTGCACCTACTCTAATGCCGTTCCTACTCAATTCTAACGCTAATCTAATCCATCTATGATAATAATGGCTAGGGAGAGGTATTAGCGTCATACAGAAGCAGAAAGGTAGATGGAAACTATGGGAAGGAAGATAGCTGTTGGACTCGTTGCCGTCGTCGCGATTTTGGTGTTGATGACCGGGAGTTGCCTTGTCGGGCTGGTGGTGGGCCCGCATGTTGCGGACCTCATCCCAGGTGGGGAGAGGATCGAAGCCGAAGCAACCACGCCACCGGTCGTCGCCAGAGAGACGACGTCGCGCCCGGAAGGCGCATCAGAGAGATCCTCTGCCGACGCGCAGGAGCCAGAACCCCTCGCCTTGCCGACGCCGATTCCCTCTGACATCCTGGGCGAGGCTGGCGCGGAAGAGCAGCTTGTGGCCAACATCTATGAGCGAGTGGCTCCCTCGGTCGTCCATATCCGGGTCGTGCAGCGGATCTCGGGTGGCGACCAGCCTCAGCTCGAGATTCCCGGCTGGCCTGGCTTCCCCGAGGGCCCAGAGGACTTCTACCGCCGCGGCGAGGGCTCCGGGTTCGTCTGGGACGAGGATGGGCACATCGTCACCAACTACCACGTGGTAGAGGACGCGGAGACTGTCGAGGTCACCTTCCTCGACGACACGACGCTGCCGGCGAATGTAGTGGGCACCGACCCCGATTCAGATCTGGCCGTGCTTCGAGTCGAGCGCTCTCCGGAAAGACTCTATCCGGTGACGCCGGGGAATTCGAATGCGGTCTTCGTCGGGCAGCGCGCCATCGCCATCGGCAATCCGTTCGGGCAAGAATGGACCCTGACGACCGGGGTGGTCAGCGCTCTGGGACGTACCCTGCCGTCGGGCACCAGCAGCTTCAGCATCCCAGAGATGATCCAGACCGACGCCGCTATCAACCCAGGAAACTCCGGCGGGCCCCTCCTGGACCGGGATGGGCGCGTGATCGGGGTCAATACCTTGATCCTGTCGGAGAGCCGCGCATCGGCCGGCGTGGGGTTCGCGATTCCAATCGGTATTGTCGAGCAGATCGTGCCCGTATTGATAGAAGAAGGGGACTACACCTATGCGTGGCTCGGTATTGTGGGACGAGACCTGGAGAGAGAAACTGCACTGGCCATGGAACTGCCTGCCGATCAGCGCGGGGCTTTGGTCATTGAGGTCGTGGAGGACAGTCCAGCCGAGGAGGCGGGCCTTCAGGGATCGAACAGGCAGGTCAGCCGGAATGGCGCGCAGTTCCAAGTGGGTGGAGACGTCATCATCGCCATCGGCGGACAGCCCGTAGACACGATGGATGACCTCATCGTCTACTTGGTTGAGGAGACACGACCTGGACAAAGGACAGAGCTGACGGTGCTGCGCGATGGGGAGGAAAGAACGCTCGATGTGACGCTGGGCAGGCGACCTCAGGAACCGCAATAGCGACGAACGTTCCCACGTCGAGTTGACATTATTGGCAAAAGCCATTATGATGTAGCCAATCTACCTAATCAAACGATGAGCTCTGCCACCAAGGTAGAGCTCTTCTAATGTGTTTCTAATACGGTTCCTATGCCTGTCTAATGAACCTGTGACATACTTTGATAGGTAAGGGATATAACAAAGTCGATAGAATAAGACGGATCAGCAGTCTTGGTGTTAGCTTGAGGCCCGACTTCCTGGGAAGCCGGGCTTCTTGTCCCTTTGGGGGCCAACCATAATCACTACCGTAGTCATACCGCTATCGTCTTGACACACGACTTGACGGTCTAGCCGCTAACATCAAGGATGAGGCACAGCATTTAGTCAATTCATTGGGCGTATGGAGTTGTAGAGATGAGGTCGAGCCGACTACCGACCTAAGGGCACGCTGGTTAGTGAGTAGCGCCTTGACGGGGCAAGTGCTCAGTCGTAGACGTCCGATGGATGAGGGAGGCCCTTATGATGGAACGATACAAAATTGAGAATCAGTTTGAAGACATAGGATGGCTCCTGGATGAGGCTGAAGAGGAAGGATATCTCACCCTGGATCAGATCATGGAAGCTTTCCCGGAGGTCGAGGAGGATCTGTCTGATCTTGAGGATTTCTTCACCTACCTCCACGAACAAGACATTCAAGTCGTGGAGAGCGAATCCGAGGTCGCCGAGGACGAGATCCAGGAACAAGAGCTGCAAGAGGATACAGACGAGGTCGAAGCCTCCGACCTAAGTGCCATCTCGGTGGACAACGCCGTCAGCCTGTACTTCAAGGAGATGGGTCGTGAGCCTCTTCTGACGCGCGAGGAGGAGGTCATGCTGGCCAAGAGGATGGAGCGAGGGCAAGAGGCTAAGAAGGCTCTGGAGCAGGACGGCCACAACCTAGAAAAGCGACAGAAACTTGAGCAATTGGTCGCCGACGGCAAAGAGGCGCGTGGTCATCTGATCAGAGCCAATACGCGGCTGGTAGTGAGCATCGCCAAGCGATACCGCGGACGGGGGCTCTCCTTCCTCGACCTTATCCAGGCAGGTAACATCGGCCTGATCAAGGCCGCTGACAAGTTCGACTATGAACGAGGCACGAAGTTCGGCACGTACGCGACATGGTGGATCCGGCAGTCAGTGGCCCGGACCCTTAAGCAGCAGGGCCGAAACATCCGTATCCCTGTACACACCAACGATCGGATCCGCAAGCTCTATCAGGTGGCGGCGCGTCTCGAACAGGACTTGGGGCATCGCCCGACCCCAGAGGAGATCGCCGAAGAGGTCGAGCTGGAACCAGAGCGCGTGCGCTGGCTGCTGGGCGTCTCGCAGCGACCGCTTTCCCTGGAGAAGCCGATCGATGAGGATGGCGAGAGCGAGTTCGGCGACTTCTTGGAGGATGAAGATACACCTTCGCCAGCCCAAAGGACGGAGATGCATCTCCTACACGAGGACCTGCAGGATGCCCTGAGCACCCTGACCCCTCGTGAGGTTCGCGTTCTGCGCATGCGATTCGGCCTGGGAGGCGCGGACACCTACACGTTGCGCGAGGTGGGTGAGAAGCTCGGCGTCACCCGAGAGCGTATCCGCCAGATCGAGGGGAAGGCGCTCAAGAAGCTGCGCCACCCTCGCTATCGACGGAAGCTGCGGCCGTATCTCAGCTAAGCAAGGTTGGGAAAGGGATTGGTCTCTACCAGCGCGGGTTCCCATCAGTCAGCATAGACCGCGTTGGATGTCGACGCCAATGACGCTAAGAACGAGATAGCACAACAGGAACCCGGGATCTCTGCTCTCACGAGGGCGTGCGAAGGCAGCCCTCCGGCAGAGATCACCGGGTTTCTTCGTGCTTGGTCGCCCCTTGGTGACCAAACCCAGTCCCCAAGAGTTGAAACTTCGTGCCTCCGTGCTACAATCTATGGCATGAAGAGCCTGAAAAGCATGAGGAAGCGACATCGCTGCTCTTTCCTTTTCGCTCAGTTAGTAGACGTCAGACACGCAAAGGGAACCGCCCTGCAAAGCCAAGCCGTTGACGCACTACTGACTGGTAGAGTCTGTCTAGGAGGTTAGTTATGATTGATGTCAAGAACGTTACAAAGACTTACGGCCCCATTGAGGCCTTGCGAGGAATAAGCTTCGACATCGCGTCCGGGGAGATCGTCGGGCTGCTCGGGCCCAACGGCGCTGGCAAGACCACGACGATCAAGATCCTGACCGGCAGCTTACAGCCGGACGACGGGACGGTCAACGTCAACGGGCGTGACGTCCTGGAGCACACTCGCGAGGTCCAGGCGGAGATTGGATATCTGCCCGAGACCGCGCCACTCTATCGAGAGTTGACGGTACAGGGCTACCTCAGGATGATGGCCGAGCTGCGGGGTATTCCCGAGGAGGAGCGCCGTGCCCGTATCTCGGAGGCCGTCTATGCCACCGGGTTGGCCGAACACTTGGTGCGGCCCATTGGCGAGTTGAGCAAGGGCTTCCGCCAGCGCGTGGGGCTCGCTCAGGCCATTCTCCACAAGCCACGACTCTTGATTCTCGATGAGCCGACCATCGGGCTTGATCCTACGCAGGTGGTCGAGGTGCGCCGTCTGATTCGACGCCTGTCGGAGCGCAGCACCGTACTTCTTTCCACTCACATCCTCTCCGAGGTCGAGGCGCTCTGCGACCGCGTCATCATTCTCATCAACGGGCGTATCAGAGCCGATGCTGAGTTATCGGAGCTGGCCTCAACCTCGGACGCCATCCTGATCCTGAACCAGGAGACACCCGGCGTGAATCGCACGCTTTCGAGCCTGCCCAACGCAAGAGGCGTCGAGCGCATCACGGACGGTGCCACCGGACAGCCACACTTTCCTACTTATCGAGTCCTGGGCAAGGACGGCGACGCTGATCTTTGTCCTGCCATCTATGACCTGGCACGAGAGAGGGAATGGCCGGTGCGCGAGCTCCGACAGGATGTGCGGACGCTAGAATCGATTTTCAACGAGCTCGCTACCAGCTCATAACGTCGAGATAGAATCTTGGAGGTACAACAACTGTGAAACGAGTGCTCTCAATCACGCGTAAGGAGTTGGAGGGCTACTTCGGTTCGCCGATGGCCCTCATTTTCGTGGGCGTCTTCTTGGCGGTCACACTTTTTTCCTTCTTCTGGGTCGACACATTTTTTGCTCGCGGCATTGCCGACGTCCGGCCGCTCTTCCGCTGGATCCCGGTGCTGATGATCTTCCTCGTCGCAGCCCTGACGATGCGCCAGTGGAGCGAGGAGGAACGGTCGGGCACCCTGGAACTGCTTCTCTCCCTGCCTGTCTCCCCGATCCAACTCGTCATCGGGAAGTTCCTGGCCGTGATGGCGCTGGTCGCCGTCGCGCTGGGGCTGACCATCTTTCTCCCCATCACCGTGGAAATCCTGGGCAATCTGGATTGGGGACCGGTCATCGGTGGGTATCTGGCAGCTCTCCTGCTGGCGGCCGCCTACACAGCCATTGGGCTTTTCGTCTCCTCTCGCACTGACAACCAGATCGTGGCGCTGATCCTCGCGGTGCTGCTCTGTGGGCTCTTCTACCTCATTGGTACCCGCGGCGTCACGGAGTTCTTCGGCGACACCGTCGGAGAGATCCTGCGCGCCGTAGGCTCTGGGAGCCGCTTCGAAAGCATCGAGCGTGGTGTGATCGATCTCCGCGATCTGCTTTACTACGTCTCATTGACGGGTATCTTCCTGACCCTCAACAGCGCCTCACTCCACAGCAAACGCTGGAGCACGGGGAAGCGGACGCGCCCATATCGCCGCGCCGTGACGCTGACGTCGCTCCTGGTGGTGGTTAACCTGGTGGTCGTGAACGTGTGGGCCTTTCCGCTCCACGCCCAGGCACTGCGGCTCGATCTTACCGAGAGCCGACAGTACACGTTGTCACAGACCACGCGAGATCTTCTGAGTAACCTGCAGGAGCCCCTGCTGGTGCGCGGCTACTTCAGTGAGAAGACACACCCGCTGTTGGCGCCGCTGGTGCCGGAGATCCGTGATATGCTGCGCGAGTACGACGTCGTCGCCGGCGACAATATGGAGCTGGAGATCATCGACCCGACCGAGCATCCAGAACTGGAGGCAGAGGCGAACCAGACGTACGGGATCACCCCCAGCCCCTTCCAGATCTCTGGACGCTACGAGCAATCTGTGATCAACTCCTACTTCGACATCCTCATCCGCTACGGGGACCAGCACGTCGTACTCAACTTCCAGGACTTGATCGAGGTTCAATCGAGCGGCGGTAGCGTGGACGTGCGGCTTCGTAACCTGGAGTACGACCTGACCAGCGCCATCAAGAAGGTGGTCTACGGGTTCCAGAGCGTGGAGGCGGTTTTAGCCGCGCTGGAGGAACCGGCGGAGCTATCCATCTATCTCACCCCGGATACTATGCCCGAACAGCTCTCCGACATACCGACGACGATCGAGGGAGTAGCGGAGAGCATCGCCGATCAATCTAACGGCAAGTTCGCCTATACCGTGGTGAACCCCGATGCGCCCGATAGCCCGGTCACCCGCGAACAGCTCTACGAGCAGTATGAGATTCAGCCCTTCGCCACCTCGCTCTTCTCCAGCGAGTCGTACTACCTGCATATGGTGCTGCAGGTCGGCGATCAAGAGCAAGTAATCTACCCCTCAGGCGATATGACAGAGGCGGACATCCGGTCGTCGATCGAGAACGCGCTCAAACGGATGGCGCCCGGCTTCCTCCAGGTGGTAGGGCTCTGGACACCCTCGACGGAGCCACAGCAGAACATGATGGGTCAGATGCAGCGACCCATCTCAAGCTGGCAGCAAGTGCGCGAGTCGCTATCGCAGGAGTATGAGGTACGCAACGTCGACCTGAGCACTGGGCAGGTACCGGACGATGTCGACGTCATGGTTCTCGTTGGCCCTCAGGGGATGACGGACAAGGATCGCTTCGCCGTCGATCAGTACCTGATGCGAGGGGGAGCGGTGATCGTGGCCGCCGGCAACTACGGCATCCAGGTCGATCCGATGCAGGGGGGGCTTGGTCTCAAGCCGCTTCAGGGTACCCTGCGCGATATGCTGGCCCACTACGGCATCAACATCGAGCAATCGCTGGTGATGGATCCCCAAAACGAGCCCTTCCCGGTGCAGACGACGCGAAACGTGGGCGGGGCGCAGGTGCGAGAGATCCAGGCCATCGATTATCCTTTCTTCGTCGACATCCGACAGAATGGCATGGCCTCGGAAAGCCCGATCGTCTCTAACTTGCCCGCCGTGACGCTCAACTGGGCGTCACCCGTCGTCGCGGATGAGGAGAAGAACGCCGACCGGGAGGTTACAGAGTTGCTCCAGTCGAGCCCCGAATCCTGGACGCGGACCGATACGAACATCCAGCCTGACTTCACCGCTCACCCACAGCTGGGATTCCCCACAGGGAGCGAACGGGAACGGCACACCCTGGCCGTCTCGGTGCAGGGCTCTTTCGAGAGTTTCTTCAAGGGCAGGCCGTCTCCCTTCGCGGAGGGTGGGGCCGACGGGAGCGAGTCTGCGGGCGAGACAGCGACCCCGACACCGACGCCGCCCCCTTCAGCGCTGAGCACCATCGAGACGTCACCGGAGACGTCGCGGTTGGTCGTCATTGGCAGCGTGGAGTTCGTGGATGACATCGTCTTCGATCTCTCCTCAAGCTTGACGCAGGATCGATATCTCAACAGCCTGCAGTTCCTGCAGAACAGCGTCGCTTGGTGTACAGAGGACCTGGATCTGCTGAGCATCCGTTCGCGGGGGACGCAGACGCGCGTGTTGGCGCCCCTCAGTGAGCGCGAGCAATCGTTCTGGGAGGGCGCTAACTACGTCCTGGCGCTGCTAGCGCTCGTCGTCATCGGCATCGTATGGAACTCCCGACGTCGGAGCAGGGAGCCTATGGAACTGCTGCCTATGGCGTCAACGCCACGTGACGAAGTCGCATCGTCAACACGTTCGACGGGCTCGGCACAGGCATAGGAGGTGACCTAATGATCAAGAGACATCATAAGATTCTAGCTGCGGTTCTGATCGCGCAGATCGCCCTAAGCGTCGTCGTCTTCTGGCCCAGACCATCGACGGCCGGTCAGCGGGAACCACTCTTTCCCGACATAAGCGCGGAGGACGTGACCGCACTCACCATCGAGAACGCCCAGGGCCAGATGATCGAGTTGGAGAAGGTGACGGGGGACTGGGTCCTCCCTGAGGCCGACCAATACCCGGCCAAAGCAGACGCGGTTAGCGGGTTCCTAGACAAGCTCACAGCCTTGACCATGGGACGGCTGGTGACCAGGAGCGACACCAGCCACAAGCGGCTCCAGGTGGCTCCAAGCGATTTCGTGCGCCGTATCACGTTCCAGGCAAGCGACGGGAAGGAGCAGACGCTGTACCTCGGGTCGTCACCTCAGTACGGCTCGATGCACTTCCGGCTGGAGGACCAGAGCGAGACCTACCTGACCAGCGAGCTGACCACGTGGGACGTGAACGCCACCGCTGGCGCATGGATCGACACGAGCTATCTAAGTGTCTCGCAGGGCGAGGTCACGAAGCTGACGTTGGAGAACAGCAACGGAACGTTCACCTTCGAGAAGGAGGGCGAGGACAGTTGGACCATGGTAGAGCCATCCCCTCTGGGGGAAGGCGAGACGCTCGACCAGGCGCAGGTCCGGTCCGTCTTGCGTGGGGCTGCCGCCGTGACGATAAAGAGGCCCCTAGGCAAGGAGGAAAAAGAGGCCTACGGGCTAGAAGAGCCCAACGCCGTCGTCACGCTCGAAACCGCCGACAAGACAGTCACCCTGCGAGTGGGGGCAAAGGACGTCGACGATTCGAGCTACGTGGTGAAGTCGTCCGAGTCGGACTACTACGTCCACGTCGCCGCGACGAGCCTCACAGCGTTGGTGGAAAACGGGCGCGAGGCCTTCATCAAGGAGCCCACCCCACAGGCGGAAACCGGCGGATCGTGACCGACCAGCGCGCCTAGAAAGACCAAACCGGCCTGGTTCGATCGGACCAGGCCGGTTTGACATTCCTCCCTCCTCCTAGAGGAATGACGAGACAATAGCGTCCGGTCTAGAGTCCCAGGCGGTCAGACCGCTCTTTCATAGCATTGAGAACCATCCCCACGAACGTCTCCAAGGGCACGTCCAACTTCTCCTCACACAACTTGATTCTCTCACGATCGGCCCCAGAGGCGAACGACTTGGAATCAAACTTCTTCATAACCGACTCTACGGATACCCCGTCCAATTTGGTCGGGTGCACGAGCGCCACAGCCACGATCAAGCCGGTCAGATCATCGCAGGTGACCAGAGACCACTCCATGTTCGTCTGTGGCTCCACATCCAGCCGCTCGTAATTGTGCGCTTTGATGGCGCGAATGATCTCCTCGGAGACACCGCGCTCCTCCAACTGCTCCGCAATGACCAGTGTGTGGTGATCCGGATCGTCTCGGGTCTCCTCATAATCAGCGTCGTGCAAGAGCCCCACAATCTCCCACTTGTCCGGATCTCCATCGAACGCCTCGGCCAGCGCCCGCATAGCTGCTGCCACGGCGTAGTGATGTTTCCGAAGGTTCTGGTTGGCGATGTTCGCCCGAAGAATGTCCAAAGCCTCTTCCTTTGATAGCATCCGATGTTCCTCCCCGTAGACACGTGTAGACGTACTCGAAATACCAAATCACCAGAATCCGTCTGGCTTGGCGACATTGGTGCAGTATAGCACGTCCTCAGGTAAGAATCAACCTCAAGCGGCGAGCGGATATGAGTAGGTCTCCGACACAGCGCAACGTCAGGCGCCACAACGTGTTACTCTACCTACTGGTTTCCCGTAGTCCGGTCGTACAAGCAGCCTCTTCAACACCCAGAAGATGGACAAAAAAGGGAAAGCCACGTAAAATGTTGAGAGCCACATCCACCGTCAAGTCCCACGAGGCGGCCCACGATGGATCAAACGCAGATCCGTCGGGAAACAAGATGAAGGACGCAAACCAGGAGGACACGCAGAGCAAAGGAGGCGTCGTGACCACCATAGAGAGAATTGACACCACATCGAGGGCAGACGTGCATCGCTTCATCGATATCCCGTTCGATCTGTACGCCGATTGTCCTCAGTGGGTTCCTCCGCTGCGTGCTGACGTTCGGACGATGCTCGACCGTGAGAAGCACCCGTTCTATGAGCATTCGGATGCTGATTTCTTCATCGCCGTACAGGACGGTCGAGATGTGGGACGCATCGGGGCTCTCGAAAACCGCCGCTTCAACGCCCACCACGACACACACCAAGCGCAGTTCTATCTCTTCGAGTGTGTCGACGATCAAGACGTGGCAGCGGCCTTGTTCGAGAGAGTCTTTGAGTGGGCCCGCGCGCGCGGCTTGGATCACGTGGTGGGACCCAAGGGGTTCAGCCCCTTCGACGGGTACGGCATCCAGGTAGAGGGATCGGAGCATCGTCAGATGATGATGATGATGAATTACAACTACGATTATTATACCCGCCTGGTGGAGACACTGGGCTTCGAAAAGGAAGTCGACTTCGTATCCACCTACATCAGGATCGCAGACTTCGACGTACCGGAGCGTATCCACCGCATTGCCGGGCGTGTCAAAGAGCGCCGCAACCTGACCGTCCACACCTTTAGGTCCAAACTGGAGCTAAAACGATGGAAGGGGCGCATCGGAGCAGCGTATAATAGGACCTTCGTGGACAACTGGGAGTTCTATCCCCTGACGCAGAACGAGATCGATTTCACCTTCGACGATCTGGTCTTGGCCGCGAATCCGCGACTCATCAAAGTGGTCCTCCACGGAGACGACATCGTGGGCTTCATCTTCGGGTTTCCGGACGTGTCCAGGGGCCTCCAGCGTGCAAACGGACGATTGCTTCCCTTCGGCATCTTCCACATCCTCCTCGATATGTGGCGCACCAAATGGATCTCTCTCAACGGCGTCGGCATCGTCCCCGAATACCAGGGGCTGGGCGGCAACGCGCTCCTCTATTCAGAGATGACGAAGACCGTCAAAGATGAATTCGGTTTCGTGCATGCCGAACTGACGCAGGTGGCGGAATCGGCGGCACAGATGAGGCGCGATCTGGTCAACCTGGGAGCTAAGCCCTACAAGAACCACCGCGTCTACAGCCGAGAGATCTAGCAGTCGCCGATGCCCACGGCAGAGCCAAGGTTTGACACGAAAGACCATCGTGATACAATCAACGCCGTCTAGTTCAAGCTATCGTAGGCGGCGTGGAGAGCACCCCATCCCAAAGGCAAACGAGAGGGAGGGGGTGATCTTCTTTTGACGCTGCCTCTAATTAGTCAGACAAAGGAGCTAATCCGTTGAACGAGCTTTACTCAGACGTCATCCGGCCCCATGGGGGAACGCTGGTCGATCGCGTGCTTCGCGGCGAGATGCGGGAGGCCGTTTGCGAGCGTGCTGAGGGTATGACCAAAGTGTCGCTTGACCCAATGGGGCTCTCCGACCTGGAGCTTATCGCCACCGGGGCCCTTAGCCCTCTTACTGGCTTCATGCGCAAGGCCGACTACGAGCGCTGCGTCGAAGAGATGCGGCTCACCAACGGCGTCGTCTGGTCGGTGCCGATCACCTTGACCGTAGAGCAAGACCAGGCTGAATCTATTGAGGAGGGGCAAGAGATCGCCCTCTGTGAGGAGAGGCGCGTCCTCGCCGTCATGGAGGTGGCCGAGAAGTACCCCTATAGCCGCGAGGTTAAGGAGCACGAGGCCCTTGAGGTCTACCGAACCAGCGAAGAGGCTCACCCCGGCGTAAGCCGACTCTATCAGCGGGGGAACGTGCTCCTGGGCGGTGACCTCTGGTTGGTGGACTGGCCCAACGCGACGAAGACCGAGTTCCCAAGGTTGCGTCACACCCCGGTTCAGTCACGGCGCATGTTCGCGCGACGCGGCTGGCGTAGTGTGGTCGGTTTCCAGACCCGCAATCCCATTCACCGCGCCCATGAGTATCTCCAGAAGACCGCCCTCGAGATCGTCGACGGTCTCTTCATCCATCCCCTCGTTGGTGAGACCAAGAAAGGAGACATCCCCGCCGACGTGCGGATCGCCTCGTATCAAGCCATCCTGCAGGACTACTATCCCGCCGAGCGCGTGCTCTTGGGCGTCTTCCCGGCGGCTATGCGCTACGCTGGGCCTCGCGAAGCCCTCTTCCACGCTATCGCCCGCAAGAACTACGGCTGCACCCACTTCATCGTCGGTCGCGATCACGCTGGCGTCGGCGACTACTATGGCACGTACGATGCCCAGGACATCTTCGATCAATTCTCGCCGCAGGAGATCGGGATCACGCCCTTCAAGTTTGAGTATGCGTTCTTCTGCAAGAAGTGCGGCAGCGTCGTCTCTGCCAAGACCTGCCCTCACGACAGCGAGGACTGGGTCTATCTGAGCGGCACGCAGGTGCGAGAAATGCTCCGCCGCGGGGAGATGCTGCCCGAGGAGATGACACGGCCCGAGGTGGCCAAGGTGCTGCTGGAAGGTATGAAGGGAAGCGATCACTAGCTGATGCTGAGATTCCTTCGGCGCAAGAGGAAGCGTAAGGTCCTGGTCATTGGGCTCGACTGTGCTCCTCCCTCGGTGCTTTTCAAGACCGGTGAAGAGAGCGACCTGGGCCTGAAGGACCAACTGCCAACTCTGAGCCGCTTGGTTGATGAGGGGATCTATGGGCCGCTCTCAAGCTCCATCCCCTGTATCACCGTTCCAGCTTGGACGTCGATGCTCAGCAGCAAGGACCCTGGAGTCCTCGGCTTTTATGGTTTTCGCAACCGGGCCGACCATTCCTACGAGCGTATGAACATCGCCGCCAACAACGCCATCCACGAGCCCCGGGTGTGGGATATCCTGAGCCAGGCTGACAGGACATCCGTCATCGTCGGTGTACCGCAGACGTACCCTGTCGAGCCGCTTGACGGCTACCTGATCAGCAGCTTCCTCACGCCCAACACTGACCGTCAGTACACGTTTCCCAATGAGCTACGCTACGAGATCGATCACGTGCTCGGCGGCGAGTCTTATGATGTGGATGTGCCTCGATTCCGCACGAGCGACAAGGACTTCCTTCTGAAACAGATCCAGGAGATGACCGAAAAACGCTTTGCGGTCATCAAGTACCTGCTGCGGGAAAAGACGTGGGATTTCTTCATGTTCGTGGAGATCGGCCTGGATCGGATCCACCACGGTATGTGGAAGTTTTGGGATCCCAACCATCCTAAACACGAGTCCGGCAATCGCTATCAGGATGCAATACCGGCTTACTACCGTTATCTGGATCGCGAACTCGGCGAGTTGCTGGACATGATCGACGACGACACGGTCGTGATGATCGTATCGGATCATGGAGCCCAAGCTATGCAAGGTGGTTTCGCCATCAACGAATGGCTTCGTCAAGAGGGCCTCCTGACATTGAGAGAGGAGCCCCTCTACGAGGGCCTGGTCCCCTTCGAGAAGGTCGAGATCGATTGGAAGAAGACCACAGCCTGGGGCGCGGGCGGCTATTACGCGCGCATCTTCATGAACGTCGAGGGACGCGAGCCGCAAGGCAAGGTCCCAGCCGACGAGTATGAGAACGCTCGTGATGAACTGAAGGAGAGGATCGAGGCTGTCCCAGATCATCAAGGCAACCCCATGGGCTCGGTGGCCTTCAAGCCAGAGGAACTCTATCGCGACGTGCGCAACGTAGCGCCAGACCTCATGGTCTACCTTGGCAATCTACGTTGGCGCTCGATCGGCTCCTTTGGCCTGAGCGACGTCTATACTTTTGAGAACGATATCGGCCCGGACGACGCAAACCACGCTCAGGAGGGTATCTTCGTCCTCTGGGATCCACGGCAGGACCATGGAGGGCGATACGTCACGGACCTCCAGCTCATGGACGTAGCCCCAACCGTCCTGAACGTCATGGATGTTCAGGTGCCGAGAGACATGCAAGGGTGTATCGTTACGCGCTAGTGACATTTCACACATCTAATCGGTTCAGAGGCCACGCTGGCTTCGCGGACCGCGATACTCGAACGAGCGTCCGAACGTGAGAGACGCGAAGATGAAGCTCACCTACAAGAAGTCGAACGGACTCTCCCTTCTTCCTTGGGCAGCGTTGGTCATTCTGTTCACGGTGACAGCCTATGCTGCCGGCGCGGTGCTGGCTCGTCGCTGGATGACGCCCTCCCTGGCGCTCCCTGACGAGACGCCAACCCCTCAGCCAGTGCTAACGCCCGCGCCATCCATCAGATCCGATGACCCTGTAGAGGGAGGCCTCGACGCTGCAGCGCTCGATACGTGGCAATTCCAGGGACATGCCGGGCAGTCGGCCACCATCGAGATGTGGTTCCACCCCGGCTCTGGATCCAGCGTGGAGGCGGAGCTGGCGGTGCGTCTGCTCGGCCCGACCGGAACCGTCCTGACCGAGAAACAGGGGTCGGTGTTTCTCCCGCCCCATCTCTTCGAGATCTCTCTCCCGGTCACCGGGCCATATCACATCCAGGTCGTGCCCCTCTCAGGATCACCGGGACGCTATTCTCTCGGCCTCACGCTCTCCGATGGTGCAGTTCCAGAGACGGGAGGAACCGTTGCCCCTCAGGCCACGAAAGGGCCCCAGAACGCCCCACTAGCCAGAATCGAGCTTGACCTCCAATGGCCATCTTCGCGGCGCGCGATTTCCGGCTGGACGTTTCACGACCCCAGGAATCCCGGGCACATCGGCCTCGATATCGCAGCCGAAAAGTGGGATCCCATCGTCGCCATCGCTGACGGTAAGGTCACCTTTGCCGAGTGGGGAGGAGGCTATGGCAATCTAGTCATCCTGGCGCATGAGGGGGGGTGGAGCTCCTACTACGCCCACCTGACAGAGATAGCGGTCGCCAGGGGAGAAGCGGTACGTCAGGGTGAGACGTTGGGAGGTGCAGGCACCACAGGGTACTCGACCGGCCCTCACCTCCACTTTGAACTGCGCCATCAGGGTCGCCCCGTCGACCCACACGTTCACTTGCCCTGACACCAATGGCTGACCACGCTAGCCCCGCCTGTCATCCTGGGCGCAACCGCCGCTGCATTCCTGCACTTTGACGCCACCGGCCTAGATCACCGATCGAGGGACGGCGGACAAAGATCATACGGATACAAGAAAGACCGCCTTTCTGCAAGAAGCTTACAGGAAGGCGGTCGCTTGCTGAGACGGGATTGTACGTTGCTAGGTTACTCCTCAACGTGGATAATTTCTACAGGGCACCCATAAGCTGCGTCCTCCACGCACTCCTCTAGATCCTCGGGAACTTCTCCGACAGCAAGGTCATCGTCGACCCGATACTCTTCCGTAATCTGGCTGAAGTAGTCCTCTGGACTCTCCTCGAAGACCTCAGGACAGTCCGCATAGCACGTTCCGCATTCGATGCACTCTTCGCGGTCTATTGTTACTCGCATTTTGCCTCCTTGTTGATGAGTTTGAGTATCCGCTATGTTTACACACGAAACATATTTATAGCACAAAACGACGATATGTCCAACTTCATCGAGAACCGCAGCTACGACGAAGACTTCTCAACCCAGCCGACCCGCGGGTCTTTGACTTTTGTCTCTCGGCAAGCTACAATCAGCTACCGGTCGTTGTTGTCGACAAGTTCGGGGCGATATTGCACCTGGTCAATGAACGCACGCTCGCTCAACACACCGCTGTGAAACGCCGCGAGGTCAGATGCATCGACCGCAGCGTAGACTTGAGCGGGGTTTGGAGCACCTTGGGCCTTGATGACGACCTCGATGCGAGAGAACGTGTCGCAGTTTGCATCGATCAGCGCCAGTACAATATCGAACGCCGTCCATACGCGCTGGGCCAGCTCCTCAGTGTGAGCCTCGTCCGTGACGTGGTAGACGAGGTCGAATCGGACCGTCTGATCGCTTAAGGTTACTGTCCCGCCGAGGCCCGCCTGTGACAACATCCCTACAGCGCGCTGTCGACAGGCTGGCGAGAGATAGCTCTCGGAGCGGTGAGTGGGGACCGGTGAGGGCAAACCTAGACGTGACACCGGGCCCGAGAAGCGTGTCACGGAAAGAAGTAGCAGGATGAGACACGCGACGTTAGCGATCACTAGCCCACCAAGGATACGTTTCTGCCGTGGCACCATAGGGCAAGTTTAGCACATAGTGGCCTACATGCAAAGGAGGCAGGGGGATGATTGGATGGGATAAGCTGAGCAAGGAGAAGCGCCTGGGAGTCCTCAGCACCATCCTCTCCAGCTTCTTCCTGGGCTGGGCTCCAATCCTGGGAAAAATGGCCTACGCGGGAGGCGCGACCCCTTTCACCGTGGTCGCCTTTCGCACGGCCGCAGCCGCTCTCCTTCTCTGGCTTGCCTTCTTGGCTCTGTGGCGTCGCGAGATCCTGATTGGCTGGCGCGATCTGGTGGGGTGCCTCGGCGTCGGCGCCGTCAACGGTTTCGGATCGATGCTCTACTACTCGAGCCTCTCACGCCTCAATGCCTCCCGAGCCGCGCTGCTCAACACCCTCTACCCGCTCTGGGTGGTCCTCTTCCTCTTCGCCGCCGGTCAGCCCTTGACAAAGCTGACGTTGGCACGCTTAGGGCTCTCGATGATGGGAACCTATCTCCTCACTCGCGCGGGGCCCGGCGAGCTGGATTGGCTGGGCGTCACATTGATGATCGCCTCGGCGGCAACCTACGGCTGGCATCTGGTTCTGGGTCAGTGGGTCTTGGCCGACGTCCCCTCGCGGAAAGCAACCCTCTACATCGTAACCGCGATGGCGTGTGTCGTTGGTTTGGCGCGGGGGCTTCAGACCCAGCCCGTGGAGCCCGTCACAATGGCCGGCTGGCGCGCCATCCTCGCCCTGGGTCTGACGACGGCCCTCTCTCGTTTGGCTATGTTTGCTGGACTGGAGCAACTGGGAGGCATTGAGACGGCGCTGACCAGCCTGCTGGAGCTCCTGGTCAGTCTCGTGCTAGCTTTCTTGCTCCTGGGGGAGAGGCTGACCCTGGGGCAGTGGATGGGAGGAATGCTGCTCATGGTCAGCCTGGCACTTATGACACGTGATCGCGGAGTGCGCCTGGCCGAGGGGAACGTGCCGCTGGAATGGGAGGACACCAGCGCCTAGACGGTGTTTGCGCCCCTCAA
>CAZEQC010000032.1:27352-37095 GCA_964514285.1 uncultured Anaerolineales bacterium
CAGGCTCCCTCCTCCAAGGCATCCAGCACTTCGTGGAGCAGATCCTGATCGGTGAAATCACCCTTCTCCAGGAGCATCTGGATCTGACCCCCGAGACGTTCCTTCTCACTGACCGTCAGCTCCTTGGCTGTGATGACGACGATGGGGATGCTGCGCAGATTCGGGTCAGCCTCCATCGCCTCCAGCACCTGGAAGCCATCCATCTTGGGCATCATCAGATCCAGGAGGATCACGTCAGGCTGTTCGCGCTCTATCATCTCCAAGCCCGCGCGACCGTCGTGGGCTTCGAAAATCTCGTAGTCGCCGCGCGCCTGAAGGATCCGTCGTAGAAGCCGGGCGGCGTTGGGGTCATCCTCCAGGATGGCAATGCGATTCACACTGCGATCCAAGCTTTCCAGCGAACCTAGCAGTCCGTCCTCAGTCGACATAGTCTCGCCAGGAGCCTCGACCTCTCGCGCCCACTCATCTCCCAGCAGATGCTTCTCCACAGGGAACGTGTGACCGGAACAGTTCACCACGACCACTTCGTCGCGCTTGATCACACCCTTGCTGATCAGTTTGAACAGACCCGCGAAGGCCACACCAGCCGCACGCTCCATAGAGATACCATCCAGCTCCGCCATAACGCGGACAGCTCGGAAGGTCTCCTCATCGCTGACCGCCTCGAAGGCCCCCCCATGCTTTCGGATCACGTTAGCCAGGAAGACGTAGGCCGGCCCGGGGCTGCCCGTGGCCAGCGTGATGATGCGGGTGCGAGGATTGAGCACCGGCTCGGCTTCCTCCAGGCCCTTCCGGAAGGACTGCACCATAGGCGCGCATCCCTCGGCCTGGATGCAGGCCAGCTTAGGCATCCTGTCCACCAGCCCCATCTCCACGAGCTCCTCATATCCCTTCCAGACGCCTACCGGCCCCATACCCCCGCTAACAGCCTGGATGTACCAATCCGGGGCCAGCCAGGGAGCCCTCCCGCCTGGCTGGCCTCCATCTATCAGCCGGGGCAGCTGCTCGGCAATCTCGAAGGCGACTGTCTTCATACTCTCCCTCGCTGCAAAGGATCGTATACCGCGATCGCGAAACAGGTTCTGTCGCTTCGCAAACTCGGCTGCGACCTGTTTCGTCTGGTCGTAGGTGCCGGTGACCTTGATCACCTCACTGCCGTAGATCGCCACCTCTCTCATCTTCTCCGGCGGCACCAGGCTCGTGAGGAAAGCCCAGAGCTTGATGCCTGCCAAGGAGGAATAGGCAGAATAGGCAATGGCCACGTTCCCCGTCGAGGCAACGACCGCTTCTGTGACCCCCATCTCCTTCATCACCGACATGGATAGCGATGATTGGCGATCCTTGAACGAGCCCGTGGGCCCTTGTCGCTCATCCTTGACCAATATGTTCGGACACCCCATCATCATGCCCAGGTTGACAGCGCTCAAAAGTGGCGTCCCACCCTCCCCCATTGTCACCCGGTGACGAGCGTCAAGAAGGGGGAGAAGTTCATGATAGCGCCACATATCCCAGGATCGATCAGGCAGGGCTGCAGGCCATGATTGAGCAATGCGCTCATAATCATAGATGACATCCAACCATCCGCCACCACAGCGTGGACAGGTCTCGGGTGGATGCTTCAGCGATTCGCAGTACCCACAATCGGCGCATTTAAGGTAGGGAAAAGATGGTCGGTCGCTCACAAATCCTCCTGACTAGGTAGGCATAGACAGCATCTACGCGGAGAATTATACCATGGAGGCCAGCTGTGCCAACCACTCCGCCATCCGGGAGAAAACGACTCGTTCGTCTAAGCGTTCATCTCCGCTCTCACTAAGAGAAAGACCGACCTTTGAAGCGCTCACAATAAGCCCGCGAGGCAATGAGAGATTGTCGACGGATCCTTAATCGGTAGCGTCCTCGAGCCACAAGACTTGATAGGGTTTGAGGACGAGCTCGAAAGTCTCGTTCTTCATTCGGTAGATCTCTCCAGAGATCAGATCCTTCCATAGACCCCCATACACCATCTTTAGGTCGCTCAAGGTGACTCGGAACGCTTGTTCCTCGCTAGAGACGTTGTGGATGCAGAGGACACGTCCATCTCCGCCGGGAGCGGTGCGTACCAGTGCGAACAGCGCCCGGGCGCTCCGCCCGTCGCCTGACGCGTCGGAGAGGAGCACACACTGATCACCACCCGGGTTAAATGCAGGGTGTCCCGCACGAGCCCGAATCAGATTCAGATAAGAATAGAAGACGCGGTGGCGCAGCGACGAGGGATTGGCCAACGCTCGCTCCAGATCATCACGACGGAATCTCTCCCGGTTGATGGAGCGAGGACGCCCGCTCTCCTTTACCCCTGCCTGATAACTGCGAGAGCCGAAGAGGCTGTGCACGTAGATGCCCGGCACCCCGGCCAAACTGAGCATGATCGCCTGAGAAGAGAGGAATCGCCGAACTTGGAGATCCAGGGGCTCATCACCGCCTGGATCAGAGAGAGCGTCGAAGTACGAGATGTTCAACTCATACACGCTCTTACTGCCGTCCGTGTTCGTCTTGTAGGAAACGTACCCGCCGTGATCGCGAGTGCGATCGACCAGAGCTTGAATCTCTGAACGACCGAGGATCTTCTCCACCGGACGGACACCGATACCATCGTGAGAGGCCAGGAAGTTGAAAAAGGTTGTGCTGTCGGATGGCGTGCTCAGTTGAGCAGCCCACGTGGTCAGGTGCTGGGCATTGCCAGTGTGGAAAGCGTGGAGCACCAAAGGCGGTAGGGGAAACTGATACACCATTTGAGCCTCGTCGTGACCGTCGCCGAAGTACGAGACGTTCTCCTCGTGGGGAACGTTAGTCTCCGTAATCAGAATCACGTGCGGTGCGACGAGGTCGAAGACAGCCCGGAACAGCTTCACAATCCGATGAGCTTCCTCAAGGTGTATGCTCGGCGTTCCTGCTTCCTTCCAGATGTAGGCGATTGCATCAAGTCGAATAACCTCCGCACCCTTTTCCACGTATAGCAACAGCACATCGATGATGTCCAGGAGCACGTCGGGGTTGGCATAGTTGAGGTCGATCTGATCGTCGCTAAAGGTTGTCCAGACCCATTTCTTACCGTCGGCCGTTCGCACGGGCGTCAGGAGCGGCTTGTCACGCGGACGGACCACGTCGGAGAGATCTGTGTCCGGATCCACGACGATGAAAGCGTTCTTGTATCGGGGGTCCCCCTCGCGAAAGGCCCGAAACCATGCGCTCTCCGCTGATATATGATTGATAACGGCATCAAACATCAAGCGGAACTGGCGTCCCAAGCGCTCTATATCGTCCCATGTACCGAGCTTATGATCAACTTTGGTGTAGTCGATCACCGAGAAGCCGTCATCCGAGGAATAGGGAAAGAAAGGAAGAAGATGAAGGCCACTGATACCTCCGGCCCCGGCGTTGTCCAGCACCGTGCTCTCCAGCACATCGGCCAGGGTATGCAGAGGTGTTTGACCAGGCTCGGTCACTTGATCACCATAGGTAATAAGGAATGCATCCTTCTCAGTGAGCCGCCCAGATGGTTCGAACTCACCCTCACGCAGGTCCGGAACAGACGTCCTAAAACGGGCGAGACGTGTCCGCAATCGACGCCATGCGCACTGCCCCTCTTCCTCACCATAGAGGAAGACCAAATGGTCCTGGATAGCCTGCGTGGTTGAAGCATGGTCCTCCAACGTGGTCATCGCGTCAACTCTCTCCTCATGGTGACTCAAGGGACCATACGGCCCTCCCGGCAAGAAACGCGGCCCATGGTATCAGGTGTCAGCGGACTCGTCCAGCAAGGCGGTCAACTGCCTCTCCAGTGTACGGTAGGAGTAGTGCTTCTGTCCTAGGCTGTAGTTACGGGTGACGATCTGAGCCTCCATTGTAGTATGCTCAAGGATAGCCTCCACACGGCGCATCGTTTCCTCTCGAATAAAACCATCGAAGGCGACCACGTCGAATCCCTTGGGCTCAATGTCAGCTCGAAAGACGTCATATCTGTTGACTACAATGGGGCGCCGATGGTAGACCGCCTCCAGGAAGGCATTGCCAAAACCCTCGATAAGCGAGGGATAGGTGACCAGATCGGCCTGCCGGTAGACGTCGCTCAAGCCATAAACCTTGTCCCCAGCGGGGGTGCGTCCCCGGCGACGAGCGAAGGTCGCAGCTGCGAAGATGATCCGCACACCGATCATATCCGCGTGGCGCCGCAGGTATGTCTCATACGCCGTCCCCTCATCACCGGAGGCGTGCGAGACGACGAGCACGCACCGACGTTGGAGCCGGGCGGCCAATTCAATCGCTCGCTCGATCCCCTTCCGGGGAACGACACGCGTGGGTTGAAGCAAGAGGCTCTCCTCTGAGTCGATCCCCAGCGTAGAGCGGAGATCATCTGCCCACTCTTGTGCGCCGAGCTCGTCCGTTATCGGCGGGGAATCGAAATCCATCACGTTGGGAATGAGCGTGGCTCTTACCCCTCTCCGTCGCGCCAGTTGATCAGCAGCGATGGAGTTGATCACCACGTGGTGTACTGAGGGTAGAATGGGAGGAAAGGCGCTATGCAAGTAATCGGCCACAGCATTGGGCCAGAACCGCGACCGTTCCCAGGCAAAATCGTGATGATGGGCAATAACGGGCATACCCTCCTCGGCGATGAACTCCGTCAGCGCCAGCCCTAATGGTACGTGCATCGGGATGGCGAGGGCGTTCTCGACGATCAAAAGGCCCAGATCGAAGGTGCGCACGAAGCGCCGCAGATGAGCCTTCAGCCGGCTCCTCATCCCTTCAATGCGCTGTGTCGTCTCTGGCGAGCGAACGGTGGGTCCGAAGAGCAAGGCGTTCAGATCCTGAATCTCGGGATGCTGAAAATGCGCCTCCGGTACCACGCAACTAAGCTCCGCTGGCCAGTCGCTCTCACCGGCGAAGTAGAAGCACGCGTGGCCCAGGCCTGTGAGCACGTCCGACCACTTGCAAGTCTCCAGCGAGACACCGTCGGTGCCGGATAGCCGCGTCGACACGAAACCGATTCGTCGCCTTCCCTCTGTCTTCATACTTGTTGTCCCGGGACTAGCCCTTCACACCACCGGCCGACAAACCCTCCTCCAAGAAACGCTCCAGCGCGAGAAAAAGGATCACGACAGGCAAGGTCATAATCGTCGAGGCGGCCATAACAACGTGTGGACGGGGACTGGGATCGTTGAAGATCGTGTTGATCTGGATGGGCATGGTGAACATTTGGCGATCGTTAAGGAAGACCAGCGCATAAAGGAACTCATTCCAGGCGATCATAAACGTGTAGATAGCGACAGAGACCAGCGCCGGAACGGCCAGAGGCAGGGTGACCCGCCAGATGACGCCCAACCGCGTGCAGCCATCGATCAATGCAGCCTGCTCGATCTCAGCCGGGATGGTCCGGAAGTAATTTGCCAGCATGTACAGCGCGACCGGCAGTGTCTGCGCCAGATAGGTGAGAACCAACACAGGGAGGTTGTCCTGCACCTCAAACCCCAGCGTGGTCCCAACGCGAGCCAACATAGCGAACAGAGGGATGATCAGCAGGATGCCCGGAAACAAGTAGACGATCAAAATACCGTTGAGCATCACCTCTTTGCCCCGGAACTGGAGCCGCGCCACCGCATAGGCGCCTAACGTAGAGAGAATAACGGCGATCAGCGACGTAGGGACAGCGACCCTCACGCTGTTAATCACGTTTTGCCCGAATTTCCAGTAGTTGAAAAGCTCCGTGTACGCGTCTAGGCGAAGCGCGCTGGGGATGTAGACCGGCTTCCGACCGCCGATCTCAGCATAGGTCTTGAAAGAGGAGCTAGCCATCCAATAGAAAGGGAACAGGATACTCGTGAGAAAGAAAGCTAGGGTAACAGCGAAGATGAAGCGTTGCCAAGTGATCCATCGTGCCAGATGACCAATAAGAGTCAAGCGCTCACCGTCAGAGATCGGTTGCCTCCTTGCCATAATGCCACCCTCACGCCTCGGCGTTTCTCATAACGACGCTCACGTAGATGACCAAGAACACGACCAGCATGATCAACAAGATCATCGCTGTGGCCGCCCCCTTGCCGAAGTCATACGATTTGAAGCTAAACTGGTACGTGAGTACCGGGAGAACGTTGGTGCCAAACCCCCCGCCCGTCAGCAAGAAGATATCGTCGAACTTGTTGAACGTCCAGATAAGACGCAGCAGGAACGTGGCTCCTAGGACGTAGCGGAGCTCGGGCAGCGTGACGTAGCGGAACTTCTGCCAGGTGCTGGCCCCATCGACCTCGGCAGCCTCGTACAACGTGTTGTCGACGGCCTGGAGACGAGCCAGCAACATCAGCATTGCGAAGGGGAAGTAGCGCCAGGCCTCGAAGACGATCACCAGCAGCAGCGCGAGGCCCCGCGTTGCCAGGTAGGCTTTGGGAAGATCAATCAGTCCTGACCGCATCAAGATGTCATTGAGCACCCCCGAAGGACGTGGATCGAGGATCCAGCGCCAGACGAATGCCACGCTGACGATCGGCGCCACGTAGGGGAAGAGGAAGACGGCCCGGGCCAAACCTCGGCCACGGAAGGGACGATTGAGGAGCAACGCCGCGATCAGACCGATGAGCAGTGTCAACACCGTCGAGCTGAAGGAGTAGACGATGCTCGTGACCGCAGCCCCCCAATTTCGGAAGCTTTGCCATTTGAAGGCAAAGTCGTTGAAGACCCGACGGTAGTTCTCCAATCCCACAAAAGGGGCGTTAAAGACGTCGTTCAGATTATCCAGCCCAACGTCGCGAAAACTGATCCAGATGCTGAAGATAGCGGGAAAGAGAACCAAGCCAAAAACAATCAATGCAGTGGGAAGGACCAGGGCCCAGGCCAGACGGGCCTCACGAGCCTCGAGCGAATGCCAGCGCTGAGGCAGCAAAGATGGACGGGCTTCACGAGAGACGGACATAGCCACCTCCGTCGCCACGCCCGGCCGAGCGAGGTGAGAACTCAGGAGGCGTGGCGGATAGGCCGGGGGCGCGGGCTTCTCTTGCACCCCCGGCAGATTGCTTTACTCTGCCTCCGCTTGCCGCTCAGCGTACATCGTTTCGACCTGTTCCTGCAGCCATTCAGCTGCAGACTCCGGCGTCATGGTGCCCTCCAGGGCGATGTTGCTGATGACCTGTGGAATGAGCAGTCGCCCCTCGATATCACCAATCACAGCCCGCTGCGTGGTGTTGTAGTCGGGGCGGAAGAGCCATCGCTGCATCGTCTCAAAGCCATTGGCGATCTGGCCCAGCGTCTCGTCCGAGTAGTTCTCGAAGTAGGGGCTCAGCTCCTTCCAGCCGTCCACAGCGCTCTGGAGCACCGGCACCTTACCAAAGGGGGCCAGAGCCAGAACGTCGATGTAGTTCTGACCGCTCAGGAACCACTCGGCCACCTGCTGAGCCTCCGGATCCGCCCCTTCCATAATGCCCAGTGTCACCAACTGACCATATGAGGCGGCGCCGTTGGGTCCCTCCATCATCGGCGCGAAGCCGGTCTTACCCGGCAGATCCTCCACCGGAATCTCCACGGTCCCGCCACCCTCCATGCCAGAGCCCTCGACCAGGTCATCCATGATGTAAGTGCTGTAGAACAGCATCCCAGCCTGATCGAGCTCGTAGGCCTCGCGCGCACCCCGCCAGTATTGCGGCCCGGCGGGTGCACAGCGCTGGAGATTGGTGTAGAAACGCAGGGCCTCCACCATCTCCGGCGTGTTCATAGTGATGTTGCCCTCCTCGTCGAAGGGCCAGGCATCGTTGGACATTGCCACTTGCTCAAAGACCTGATGCGGGTAGTTCTGACCCGGATCGGTGGCCAGCGTGAGCGCATAGAGCAGGTTGCCCGTCCCGGGAAGCTCATCACAAGCGGCGCTGATGTCCTCCCAGGAAATCGGGGCATCGAGCCCCGCCTGATTGAACATGTCCTGGCGATACCAGATGGCCTGGATCCAGCCGTCGTACGGCACGGCAGCGTAGTTCCCGGTGGCCGGATCGGTGACCATCTGGAGCGGACCAGCGCGAAAGTCATCCTCGCCGACGCTCTCGATCACCGACATGGCAGCATCCTGGTCCAATATGCCGTCGGCCGCGAAAGCCGCCACGCGCTCGACACCCATGCGGACGATATCAGGCAATCGGTTGGCGGCCCGGGCCGTCGCGATACGCTGCGAAACAGTGGCCTCGTCAATGGGGACAATACGGACCTCGATGTTGGGATTCTGCTCCATAAAGCGTTCAGCAACAGCTTCGTAGGTCTGAACGCGCTCCTCCTCATTGTCGGTCGTCCAGAACTCGACCTCGGTCTTCTCGGTCGGCTCGGTCGTCACTTCGACCACAACCTCCTTGGTGACCTCAACTTCCTCTCTGACGACCTTCGTGACTTCCACCTCTTCCTTCTCGGTCACAACCCTGGTGACCTCGACCATCTCCGGCGTGGGCTGTGCGCAGGCCGCCAACAAGCCCAGAACAAGCCCCCCAACGACCAGCAGACGGGTGTACGTCTTCATCGTTCACTCCTCCTTATTGTCAAAACATGTTGATCGACCGAAGCTGATGGGAACACGTACTGCCTTATTTGACCTATCTCCACCACCTCCTTAAGCACTGTAGCCCCCTGTACTTGATGCCCGGATGACCAACTCTGGCTCCAGGATCACGTGACGCTCTTCGAGCGGCTCGTCTCCCAGAAGATGAATCAGCATACGACAGATCCTCCGACCGATCTCGTAAATGGGCTGCCGGACGGTAGTCAATGGGGGATGTGCGTGGGCCGCCAGCGGTACGTCATCAAAGCCGGTTACGGCCAACTCACGCCCAACTGACAGCCCCAGCCTCCGCGCAGCGCTGATGACGCCCAGCGCCATGAGATCGTTGCAGGCAGCGATGGCATCCGGCCGTGGGTCCTGACTCAGAAGTCGAAGGCCAGCCTCGTGCCCACTCCGTTCTGTCAGCCGGCCCAAGGTCACCAGGGTCTCATCGAAGGGCACCGCCCTCGCGGCCAAAGCCTCTCTATATCCTGCTAATCGATGAGAAGCGAACATGAGGTCCGTTGGGGCACCGATGTAGGCAATCCGCCGACAACCGGCATCAAGCAGATGCTCCGTTATCCGTCGCACCCCCTGCTGACCATCGACGTCCAGGTAGGGAAAACGATCCTCTAGGTCCGAGCGTCCAAAGGCCACGAAAGGAAAGCCCTCGTCCAGCAAATAGGCAATGCGGGCATCGTTGTGGCGGGTACGCACCACCAGTATCCCGTCGACCCGTTGCTCCCTTACCATACGCTCGTAGGTGCGCAGCTCTTCCGCGCCGGGCGCCCGTGTCGAGACCAGCAGGTCGTACTCCTGCTCCGCAGCCTCGTTGCCGATGCCAGCCAACAACTCACTGAAGAAGGGATCGGAGAAGCGAGGGCCGTGAGTGGGGATGACGAAGCCCAACGTCTCGGTGCGCTGCTGCTGCAGCCTGCGCGCAATGACGTTGGGGCGGTATCCCATCTGATCGGCAGCCTGGAGCACCCGGGCCCTTGTGCTCTCGGCGATATCCGAGTAGCCAGCCAGCGCCCTCGATACGGTAGCGATGGAGACGTCTAAACGGTCGGCGATATCCTGCAGGGTGACTGCCACGGGCACAACTCCTATCGTCAAGAAGGAGAACGTCTAAAACGTTTTAGAAGCAACCTTATTATACCCTAAAACGTTTTAGAAGTCAAGGACGTTTTCCAGTTCCAGC
>CAZEQC010000033.1:0-4362 GCA_964514285.1 uncultured Anaerolineales bacterium
GCGTCCAGGGTGCGGAAGTTGGCCACTGCGCGGGCTGATCGTCGTCAGCCTGGGCGTCTTGATCGCGCTGGTGGTGTTGGTCCGTCCTCTCCGAGAGCTGTCGCAGCCGTCGTCGGAGCCCGAGGTCGAGAGTCCGACGTCTGTCCAGCTTGTCGTTGCCTCAGCGACGCCCGCGGGAGCCGGCGGTCCGGCGCTGCCGACCGAGCGGCCCACTGTGGTGCCCTCGGCTACGCCTACGCCTACGGCGACGGCACCGGCGACGCCGACGCCCGGGCCCCAGCCCACGTCGACGCCGACAGCTAGCGCCACGCCCATCCCCAGCCCCACGGAGGTGCCCAGCGACACGCCCGTGCCTGTGGCGACGGTGGCGGCCCAGCAGGCGACGCCCGTCCCTCTGGTGGGGCGGGTCGAGCAGGGGGTGTACGTCAGCCAGGTGACGGGCCGGGAGGAGTCCTATCGCGTCTACCTACCGCCGGGCTATGATCGGGATGATCGGCGCTACCCTGTCCTCTACCTGCTTCACGGCTGGCCCTACGATGAGAGCCATTGGGATGCCCTGGGTGCGGACGAGGCCGCCGACCGGCGCATCGTCGCGGGCTCGCTGCCGCCCTTCATCATCGTCCTGCCCGGCGCCGACGCCGAGGGCCTCTACGTCACCACTAGCGGCGGCGCGGGGTCCTTCGAAGAGCAGTTGGTGAACGAGCTGATGCCGCACGTCGACGCCACCTTCCGTTCGGTGCAGACCCGCGAGGCGCGGGCGATCGGCGGGATATCCCGCGGCGGGGTGTGGGCTTTGGAGATCGCGTTCCGGCATCCGGATGCCTTCGGCATCGTGGGGGCGCATAGCCCGGCCCTATCGGCCAACCGGGCGCCCTCTGCCTACGATCCCTTCACGCTGATGCGGGAGCCCGGGGTGGGGGGACTGCGCATCTACCTCAGCGCCGGTGATGCCGACTGGGCCCGGCCGGCGACTGTTGAGCTCCATCAGGCGCTGGATCAGCAGGGCATCGCCCACCAGCTCGCCATCCACAGCGGCGCTCATCGAGATCAGCTGTGGGCGCGGAACCTCGACGAGTACCTTACCTTCTACGCCGCCGGCTGGTGACGGTGGCTCGAGCTATCAGGATAGTCTCGTGAGCGACTGCTCTCGACTGGTTATTCACTAACTCCCATCAACCATTTGACTGCGTTCAGGGCCAACGTGCGTCTGGCTTCCTCCGGCAAGCGGTAGAAAGCGAAGCTCCCAACGATGACGCGGGCGACCTCGTCGCTGTCATCAGTGACAGTGACAAGCGCAGGAGTGCCGGACGCGGCGCTATCGGGGCCTCGCACAAGAACGATGCTTGCTTCCTCGCCAATGTCCGCTTCATTCAGGACGGCGGCCGGGACGCCGCTCTCCGAGGCCAATAATGGGATGACCGCATCCTCGTTGAACCCATCCGTCAGGGGATGCTCCGCATCAACCGCCCGCAAATCCTCAATGGGTTCGTAGTCAGTGTCCGCAAAAAAGGGAGGGGGCTGGGAACCTATGATCATCACACCGCCGCTTTCTAAGCTATCTAGCGCATCCAGTTCCTCAAGGCTCTCGGGATCGAAGGCGTAATCACCGAAGTCCAGGACGTAGGCTTCATAATCCTCCATGTCGCTGCTTTCAGGAAAACCATCCTCTGCGATTGACCAGACAGTGACGTTGTAGGAGGAGCCAAGGATGTCCTCCAATTCGGAGGCAGCGGTGCGTTCGCCTTCGGCGCCATTGTCGAACGCGAGGATGAAGATGCTGGCGGCGCCGTTGTCACTCTCACCATCCAGAGGTGGGACCACCGCCTCCTCACCAGTGGAGCAAACAGTCACCCCCTGCCCTACCGGCAGACAACCAGACAGATCGTTGGTCACCAGCCGCTCTATAGCATCTGCAATCTGCTCTTCATTCTCGGCCAGAACGGTGAGCGTGACGCGGTCTCTCTCGGCTGACGAAGACGCTCGATTGAGAACAAAGAGCGTTGTTCCTTGTGTGCTGATAGTGCCCAGAGTCTCGACGTTGATGAAATCGGGCTGGTTTTCATCTCCCTGCATTTCTTCCTCCTCGGGAGACTCCTCGAGTTCGCTGGATTCTTCGAGGTCTGGCGAGGCATCGTCCGGCCCAAAGATGAAGGTGATGCCGGCAGCAGACAGGTCATCCCTCACCATCTCCAGATCGTCGAAGCGCCCGACCAGCAGCGCGTCGTGCTTCACAGTTGCCTGCGCGCGTACGTTGAGCGTCAGACCAGCTTGGTCGAAAAAGGCCTGCAATTCGCCGCCGCGCGTGATGAGCTTTGGCGACACCATCTCGCCGCTGATCTGCACCAGATCCACCGGGCCCTCAAAGAGATAGGGGAAATCGTCCAGTTCTACCCGCGAGCGTTCAGCCGCGAGCAGCCAGTCCGCGACATGGCTGAGGAAGAGGTCGTTGTCTGCGACGGTGTGATGGGGTGGGGTGAGGAAAGTGAGGTCGCCTAGAGCCAGCACGCGCCCTTCCGCGTTCAGAGTCGCGGCCGCGAGGTCGCTCTCACCGCTACGCACGGGGGACTGAGTGTTTGCATCCCCCACCAAGAGTGCGATGCCCTCGCTGTCGAGAGAGTGTGTAGCGAAGAGGACCAATGTCTCGATCTCGTGGGTGAGCGACCGTGCGTTCTGATCAACCTGGTCGAAGGTGGTGAATCTGACGTGGCGGTAATTCCCGGCGTTGTCCTCCAGATTGTAGAGATAGTCATCGAAGTAGACTACGTCAAAGGCGTTTGCCAGACTGTTGATGGCCGGCACGGCGCTGGTGGGGAATAGGGCGTCGCTCAAGGTCGAGGTTCTCTCGTCGCTCTCCGAAACGGGACGGGTAGGGTCGGCGGCCAGGAGAAGTCGACCGCCATCCTCCACGAAGTCCACGACAGCCTCGCGCTCTTCGGCTGTGAACGCCTCCGTCGGTGCAAAGACGATGAGGCCCAAGGCACCTCGCAATTGCGTTGACAGCGCTAAGCCCGCGCCCTCAAAGGTCTCTACGGCTGCCCCCCGCACGTCCAGGCGATTGCGCAGCGGCACCAGATCATTGATCTCCAAGTTGTTGGTGTGGGCGTGATCCACGATGACTCGGCCGCCGCGCGTGGATGGGTGATCCTGATGCGATTGGTAAGTGGCCATCTGAGGCGTCGGAATGAGCGATCGGCCCTCGGCGACCGACGGTACGTCGGGCGCAACGTACTGGTCACGTCTGGGTTGAGGGCGTCGCCGGGCCAAGACGAGCGCGACGAGGATCAGGGTGAACAGGATCAAGTTGCGGAGGTCTCTATTCATGGCGCACCTCGCAGTCGGATGTCGTATAACAGATAGATACCATAAGGTAAGTTGCGTTCCCCTGTGACCGGATCGACGGCGCCAGGCCGGGCCTCCTCCCCCAGGTGCTCTTCGCATCTGCTCTGCTCGGCACCCGTTCTAGATGGGAAGGCTTCATTGCCACGTTCATCTCCTTCGCGCTCGCGCAAGCGTGCCTCTAGATCCATCACCTCGTAGTCGGTGAGGCCTGCTTGCTCGGCGGCCTCGGCAATTGCCTCGGTGCGGCTCCCCATCTGGTCAATGAGGCCCAGGCGCAACGCTTCGCGTCCCGTGTAAAGCAGTCCTTGCGAAAGCTCAGCCGACGACAGCTCGAGTCGCTCGCCACGCTGGCTGAAGACGGTTGCCAGGAACTCCTGCTTGATCTCCTCAATGCTGCGCAGAAATTCATCCCGGTTACTACCGCTTAGCTTGAAAGGCCCGCTGGCCAGGATCGCGTCGCTGATGGAAGTCTCCGGCGGCACAAAGCCCCACACTCCTACGTTGCCGATGTTGGATGAGGGCTTGGCATAGATGGGATCGGTCGCCACTGCCGTGTAGTAAGCGCCGCTGGCGGCCATACTGTCGATCGAACCAACCACGGGCATATCCTGGCGCAGGTTCTGCAATTCGAGGAAGAGAGACTGACTAGCGACCACCCCGCCGCCTCCGGAATTCAATTGTACAACCACAGCTTTGATCGTGCTGTCCTCGCGCGCCTCCTCGATCTGGTCGCGGACGTGTTCGACGCTGCCGGACCAGATCTCGCCCTCGACGTGAATGATGCCCACCGTCGGTTGGGATGATGTCTCTCGGAATGGCCTTTCGCCCTCGACCAGCATGTCGCTGATGAGCATCGCGATGAGCAAGAGGACGACCCACTGTAGTGCCCGTCGGATGAAACTCAAGATTCGCATGATCGTGGACTCCTTTGGTTTAGAAGAAAGGCTTGAGGATAAAAACGGCACATACCTACGCCACCGCCCCCAACGCCCGCAGCGCATGGCGCTGCGCCTCCGTGATGCC